>NZ_JBSICC010000120.1:0-413 GCF_058245955.1 Providencia sp. UF-224
TGGTAAGCGTGAACTTGGAACCAACCGTGCTCATTTTCGGCAAACAGGAAGGTAAAGGCGTCGAAAATCTTTTTGGTACCTAGCCAAACAAAACGGCAACGGCGCGGGTCAATGTCCGGTTTAAAAACGGTTTCATAGCGGGTGCGTACCGCGCTGTTAATGCCGTCAGAAGCTATCAGTAAGTCCGCGTTGTACTCGCAGGCAATGGCTTGGTCGTCGGTGACTTGGGTTTCAAACACCAACTCCACACCCAGCTCAAGGCAGCGGTCTTGCAAGATATTGAGCAGTTTTTTACGCCCGATGCCGATAAATCCATGCCCACCACTGCGGTTGCAGGCGCCGTTAAAGTGGATATCGATATCGTCCCAATGGCTAAACTCGTCGGAAATAGTCTGGGCAGACACGGGGTCAGC
>NZ_JBSICC010000121.1:0-412 GCF_058245955.1 Providencia sp. UF-224
TGGAAGGTGACACAACCTTTAGCGGTAGTCATGGCGTTTGAGCGTGAAATGAAAGCCTTGTATCCGACTGCACAAGGTCAGGCTATTTACCTTTATTACATCAACCACTTACCCGACCAATAATATCGTTCCTTTCTGTTTACCGCCTTGACTGGCGGTGGTTGCGTTCGCCCTAAATCTGGAGAGCCTATTTTTGGGGGGTAAAAGTGCTCGCTCTGAGGACGCTATTCTTCTCGACGATGACGGCACGAACATATTTGTTCTTTATTTACGCTACTAACTTCGAATGATTTGATTATCATCAATTACCTTCGAATCGAATTAGTGTTTTATCATTAAATTCGTTTTTAGGTTCTGAACTAAACGACCTTATAAATAAGGAGTTGCGGCTCTGCTTTTTCAAGCCGCACTC
>NZ_JBSICC010000122.1:0-396 GCF_058245955.1 Providencia sp. UF-224
GGCAACGCAGAATTTGATATTGTATTTTACAATGGTGATAAATCGAATCGCTTACCAGAATCTATTTTAAGGGGGGGGATTCAGTGGGAAGTTAAAAATGAATTTGTTGATAATGAAACAATTGGATCATTAATTAAACAGTCAGAAGAATTAGAACAAGCCGAAAAATCCGCAGAAGAAAAAAAGAAAAACGAATTCAATCAAGGTATCGAATTTCAAAAAAATAATAATCAATATTCACACTTAACCCAGATAACCGCTAATTCAGACAATAAAGTAAAAATAGTCGGTAAAAATATCCGAGCTGAATTAAAAAAACATTTTCCAAAAACTAAATTTTCTGTACGTAAACAATATTACAGTTCTTATTATGTGTCATGGACTGATGGCCCGACA
>NZ_JBSICC010000123.1:0-395 GCF_058245955.1 Providencia sp. UF-224
GGCAACGCAGAATTTGATATTGTATTTTACAATGGTGATAAATCGAATCGCTTACCAGAATCTATTTTAAGGGGGGGATTCAGTGGGAAGTTAAAAATGAATTTGTTGATTATGAAACAATTGGATCATTAATTAAACAGTCAGAAGAATTCGAAAAAGCGGAAAAAGCCGCAGAAGAAAAAAAACAAACCGAATTTAATCAAGGTATCGCGTTTCAAAAAAACAATAATCAATATTCACACTTAACCCAGATAACTTCTAATTTAGACAATAAAGTAAAAATAGTCGGTAAAAATATCCGAGCTGAATTAAAAAAATATTTTCCAAAAACTAAATTTTCTGTACGTAAACAATATTACAGTTCTTATTATGTGTCATGGACTGATGGCCCGACA
>NZ_JBSICC010000124.1:0-392 GCF_058245955.1 Providencia sp. UF-224
CTCACATTGTTTAAGCGATAAACAATGTGCGTTGTTTTCAATTTTCAGCTTGTTCCAGATTGTTAAAGAGCATAATTGTTAAACCAACTATTTACATAATTGGCTTAATCATTATTGGGGACATCGTCTTTCACTCGATATCGGCGCAATTGGCGTCCCCTAGGGGATTCGAACCCCTGTTACCGCCGTGAAAGGGCGGTGTCCTAGGCCTCTAGACGAAGGGGACACAAGATATTGCACAAAACATGCGGTATCTCATGCAAGTCTTATTCTCTCGAATAAGTCTCCCACGTATAGCCTATTGCTCTACTTTCTATCAGACAATCTGTGTGAGCACTTCACAAAAACACTTCAATGGTAAGGAGGTGATCCAACCGCAGGTTCCCCTACGG
>NZ_JBSICC010000125.1:0-380 GCF_058245955.1 Providencia sp. UF-224
CCATGGCGGGCACACTCATGCAACAGCCACGCAGGGTCAGAGAGTAATGGACGCGATAACGCGCATAAATCCGCACGACCCGCGGCAATAATGCTGTTCACTTGGTCTGCATCGGTGATTGCCCCCACGGCGATAACAGGGATACCCGCTTCATTGCGCACGCGGTCAGCCATTGGCGTTTGGAACATGCGCCCGTACACTGGTTTTTGTTCCGGGGAAACTTCACCAGAGGAACAATCAATCAGGTCTGCCCCTGCTTGCTTCATCGCTTTCGCTATCAACACCGCCTCATCCACCGTGGTGCCCCCCTCCACCCAATCGGTGGTGGAGATACGCACCGCCAACGGTTTTGACCACACTTGGCGTACCGCCTGAATCAC
>NZ_JBSICC010000126.1:0-380 GCF_058245955.1 Providencia sp. UF-224
GTGATTCAGGCGGTACGCCAAGTGTGGTCAAAACCGTTGGCGGTGCGTATCTCCACCACCGATTGGGTGGAGGGGGGTACCACGGTGGATGAGGCGGTGTTGATAGCGCAAGCGATGAAACAGGCGGGCGCAGACCTGATTGATTGCTCCTCTGGGGAAGTCTCTCCGGAACAAAAACCGGTGTACGGGCGCATGTTCCAAACGCCGATGGCTGACCGCGTGCGCAATGAAGCGGGTATCCCTGTCATTGCCGTGGGGGCAATCACCGATGCAGACCAAGTGAACAGCATTATTGCCGCGGGGCGTGCGGATTTATGCGCGTTATCGCGTCCATTACTCTCTGACCCTGCGTGGCTGTTGCATGAGTGTGCCCGCCATGG
>NZ_JBSICC010000127.1:0-343 GCF_058245955.1 Providencia sp. UF-224
AATCGCCGATTGTTGATACGGAGATTGAACAGTTTTTAACGGAAAAAACACTGAATTTCCGTGCTACGGAAGATAAAATGGAAGCCTATACAGGCGCACAGTACGTCATTGTTGCGACGCCGACAGACTACGACCCAAAAACCAACTACTTCAATACCAAATCAGTGGAGTCGATCATTCACGATGTGAATGAAATCAACCCAACTGCGACGATTATTGTGAAATCGACTATTCCTGTTGGTTTTACCGCACGTTTACGGGAAGAGTTTGGTTACACCAACGTGATTTTCTCCCCAGAATTTCTACGTGAAGGCCGCGCATTGTGGGATAACCTGCACCCGTC
>NZ_JBSICC010000128.1:0-340 GCF_058245955.1 Providencia sp. UF-224
GAAATATACTGCCCGTTCTCGCTATCATAATACCGAAAACGGTTATAATACAAGCCACTTTCTCGGTCTTCATATTGCCCCGCAAAACGAAAGTGGCATTCCGTGTAATTTGGGTCATTGTCGGCAAGGCCATCGCGGGATTGCCAAAACTGCATCTGTCCCCACGTATTCAGCCGTCCTGCCCAGCTCGCCTTTCCCGCTTCGGTGAAAATCTCTCGCGGCGTGCCTTGGTGGTCGGTTACCACATAGTGCAACTTGCCCTGTTGATAACGGGCTGTCGGGGTGATTGCACCAGGTTCATACAACCACTGTACTTGTGAATCGTAAGCGGGTGTGCCAT
>NZ_JBSICC010000129.1:0-328 GCF_058245955.1 Providencia sp. UF-224
GTCCAAACAGTGCCTTTTCGGGCATTATCGGCCCAGATGGCCGCGTGGTTGGCGAACCGCTGATTGATAAAGAAGGGATTGTGTACGGCGAGATTGATTTAAACCGCTGTATTCAACCACGGCAAATGCACGATATTACGGGGCACTATAATCGCTTTGATATCTTTGATTTACAGGTGAACCGCCGCCCACTGAGTGCTGCCCGCTTTTATGGCGAGGGGCAAAGTGTGGAGGAATTAAACCCGACTGATAACGATGCACCGTTTGGGGAGAAAAAAGGATGAGTCTGGCACGCACATTTCGGATTGGGCAGATTGTCCCGTCCTCG
>NZ_JBSICC010000012.1:0-138256 GCF_058245955.1 Providencia sp. UF-224
TCCTCCAGCTGGACTTGAACCAGCGACATACGGATTAACAGTCCGCCGTTCTACCGACTGAACTATGGAGGAATTGCTTGTTCCTGAGAACGAGGCGAATATTAACGATATCACCCCGAGCTGTCAACGATAAAAATAGAAAAAAACGCTAACTGTTCACTCACTGCTCATTATGGCTGAATTTCATGCTAGCCAATTGATATTGCATTAATTTTGAGCTGCTAGCTTACCTTGTAATGGCGTAGAAACTTCCGGGTAAGCGACATGATAAATATCGTAAAACGAAATCATCCCTTTTAACGCGATCAGACGGGAGATTTCTTGTTTAATTGCTTGGTTGACTTCATTTGAATCAAGGACTTTACGAATTGCATTTTCAGAAACAGGTTCAGTAACGAACCACTCACCATTATAACAAACACGCAAATCCAACACGCCAATATCGTCGAAATGATAGACTGGCTTAATATCAAAAAGTAATACGCTTGCCAAAATAATAAATAACAGGGTAATACCCAGCGTCCAATAGGGGCCAAAGTACGGTGCATACCAAAGAATGACAGCCAGCGGAATATAAGCTGCAATCATACCAACACATAAATAAGGGTGATTTGCGAGGAATTGGCTATTGAAATAAGGTTTACCATCACGGTTTTCGCGTTTGTTGATGGTATCTAAGTCTTCGACAAGTATTTGTTTGATAATATCCATATGATAACTCTCTGTCAGATATTGAATCTATACTAGCAGAGTACCACGAGGTCTCAAGATTGTTATATATCAGTTAAAAAAAATATTCATACAGATTGTCATCAGATCAGATAATTCTGAGTGACAATAACGAGGTTTGTTGTTTCTTGTAATTAAATTTTTCTTTAAATTATCAACTAAATGCAGTGCTTTTGTTAACATTATGACTGATAAAAGTGACGGAGTCGAAAAAACCATATTTTTTTATGGATTGGATGTATAAAATAGTTGCTATTATCTTTAAGTCATGAGTTAATGTGCATCGGCCTGTTTAGCAGTCCTATTTGATGTACGATTACTGAGTTAGTGTGTTCTAAAGAAGAAAGTTATCACAGATAGCCTTTGACCGTGACGCTTCATCTTGGTGTTTCCCTGATTAAATAGTTGACTCTGGCCCGTATATGCCAAAAAGGCAAGTTTTTTTGATGTTATATAGGAAAAGTCAAATGTCCGACAAAATGAAAGGTCAAGTTAAGTGGTTCAACGAGTCTAAAGGCTTCGGTTTCATCACTCCAGCTGATGGTAGCAAAGACGTTTTCGTCCACTTCTCTGCCATTCAGGGCAATGGTTTCAAAACTCTGGCAGAAGGCCAGCAAGTTGAATTCACCATTGAAAACGGTGCAAAAGGCCCAGCAGCTGCTAACGTAACTGCTATCTAAGCTAATTGCTTAACTGATTTTCTAAAGCCCGTCATTTTTAATGACGGGCTTTTTCGTATGCGCTACATTTATGATTAATATTATTTTGTCGGAAAATAGATGTTATGAATATTAATGATCGTGTTTATGTGAAAACAGATGGACAAGAGCGACGGGAAGGAACAATTCTACTCATTGAACCGTTTAATGAAGGTGTGATGTATTTAATCGCATTACCTGATTACCCTGAAGGTATTTGGTTTTTTAATGAAAAAGAAGGGAATGAAGGTACGTTTGTTACATTAATTGAATAATGAATTTCAAATTTATTAAAAATTTGTTCTTTACTTCGTAAATTAGCCCACCTATACTCCACCCATCAATTATTTAGGAGATTATTACTTGGACAGTCAGAGTTGGAATAAAAACTTAATTTAACGGCAAGCCAGTAATCGTCTTTTCTTTTCACTGCTTGCCACTAAGGCGGGCGGTGTCTGATGTACCCCATCATACATACACCCTTATATTTTAAACAAAGTATTATTCTATATTTAATTAATAGCTTATTACTGTTGTATTGAGTGTGTATCATGTTTGTATATTTTTACTCTCTATTTCCTCCTGGCAATAGCCAATAATTCTTGGATCTTTATTGATTCAAAATAGGGCTATGTGCTTTTTATTAAGCATATAAAACACTATCCAAATTATTTTTTTGGAGGAATTATCATGCTTTTTACTCCTGATATTTTAAATCTTGTTTCGGCAATGTGCCTTGGTGCCTTAATTGGCGCTGAACGCCAATGGCGTCAACGTATGGCAGGGCTGAGAACCAATGCATTAGTTGCAACTGGCGCCGCTGTTTTTATTTTAAGCTCAGTGACTACATCACCTGACAGCCCCGGACGCATTGCGGCACAAGTGGTTTCAGGTATTGGTTTTCTGGGGGCGGGAGTCATCATGCGTGAAGGCATGAACATTCGAGGCCTGAATACGGCAGCAACACTATGGTGCTCCGCGGGGATTGGTGTGTTGTGTGGATTAGGGCAATACTCACTCGCGCTGATGGCTACCTTATTGATTTTATGCGCAAATATTTTATTGCGAGAAGCTGCATCTCGCATCAATAAGCAGCCTCAAGTTCAAGCCTTGGACGTTGAGCAGCGTTATAAAATCCGCGTGATGTGCCACCAAGAAGACGAAATTTTAGTTAGAACCCTTATTTTACAAGCCATTAATGGGCTACATATTCGGCTGCAATCGTTAAGTAGTGCTGACACATTAAAAACAGAGCAGCTTGAGGTTTGCGCGGAATTTTTGGCAACACCCGCTGAGCAAAAAGAGATTGAAGCATTAGTTTGCAGAATCAGTCTTGAGCAAAGCGTAAGTGCTATCAATTGGAAAGTGGCATCAGAGCTTCCAGCTTAAATGCAAAAAATTAACTCACTATAGGAGCCGAAATGGACGATCACCCTCCGTCATGGAGTCGAAATTTGGAGCTATCCAACTGATATAATAGCCTTATTTTCAGTTGGATAGCGTAAAAATACACAAGTGTTGTATTAGAGACAACGTTATGACTGAAATAAGACACCAACGCAAAAGCGTTAAAGCGCCTGCTCGGCAAAAATTTGTAGTTGGCGAGCAAGCGAGTAAAAATATTGAGCAAGTGCTAAATGAGTATCAAACCAATTTATTAGGCCTAGCAGACAATGAAGCGATGGATCGCTTAGTGACTGAAGGTGAAAATGAAGTTGCTCATGAAAAAGCGCCTCCTGCTTGGAAGCAGCTGCTTTCATCATTTAAAAACCCATTTATTTTTGTCCTGATAGTGTTGGCATTAGTCAGCTTTTTCACGGACTATCTGATCCCAGAACGTCAAGGTGAAGAGACAGATTTAACGGGTGTGATCATTATTGTTACGATGGTTCTGCTAAGTGGTTTACTGCGTTTTTGGCAAGAATATCGTACCAATAAAGCGGCTGAAGCCCTCAAGTCTTTGGTTAGAACCACTGCAACGGTGTTTCGCCGAGACAATAAAACTGGGCGTTCAACCCGAAAAGAAGTCCCAATCAAATGCCTAGTTCCTGGGGATATCGTTCTTTTATCCGCGGGGGATATGGTTCCTGCTGATTTAAAACTTGTTGAATCGCGAGACCTATTTATTAGCCAAGCGATTTTAACGGGTGAATCTATCCCTGTAGAAAAATATGATACTCTCGGGGATGTTTCCGCGAAAAGTCTGGATCCCGTATCACCTACCGAAAATGAATTACTCGAAATATCAAATATTTGCTTAATGGGCACTAACGTTACTAGCGGAACAGCTCGAGGTATCGTGGTGGCAACGGGTGGGAAAACCTATTTAGGCTCACTAGCAAAATCAATCGTTGGCAGTCGGGCACAAACCGCTTTTGACAAAGGTGTGAATAGTGTTAGTTGGTTATTGATCCGTTTTATGTTGGTTATGGTTCCAATTGTCTTATTAATCAATGGATTTACTAAAGGTGATTGGTTCGAAGCAACGCTATTTTCTTTAGCTGTTGCTGTAGGATTAACCCCTGAAATGCTTCCGATGATCGTCAGTTCAAACTTGGCGAAAGGGGCAATTGCGATGTCGAAGCACAAAGTGATTGTCAAAAGATTGAACGCTATCCAAAACTTTGGCGCAATGGATGTGCTTTGTACAGATAAAACAGGAACGCTAACGCAAGATAGGATCATTTTAGAACATTACCTTGATAGTAATGGTGAGAAAAATGGCAAAATTCTGCAACTCGCTTGGTTAAATAGTTTTCACCAAAGTGGCGCAAAAAATATGATGGATCAGGCCATTATTCGCCGAGGAAGAGGGAATAGTGAGGTTGAGCAACTAAAAGCGTTTCAAAAAATTGATGAGTTACCGTTTGATTTTATTCGTCGCAAATTATCTGTCACGGTAAGGACGCCGGAGGGAGATGCGTTACTTATCTGTAAAGGTGCTGCGGAGGAAATGCTGGCTGTTTGCCAAAGTTATCAGCAAAACGGAGAATCGCTGGTTTTAGATGAGCAAGCGAGAGCAAGAATTACCGAGTTAGTGAGTGATTACAACCGACAAGGATTTCGGGTATTGTTGCTCGCGACGCGTGTATTAAATGAACATGAAGCTAGTCTGCCTCTTTCGGCCCAAGCTGAGCAACAACTTGAATTACAAGGTATTTTAACTTTCCTCGATCCCGCCAAAGAAAGTGCGATTTCTGCAATCGCGGCGCTACGTGAAAATGGTGTCACCGTCAAAGTATTGACTGGCGATAATGCGATCATTACAGAGAAAATTTGCCATGATGTTGGGCTAAACATCAGTGAGATCATGACTGGCTTAGAAGTTGAAGCGTTGTCTGATGAAGAATTGAGCCAAAAAGTCGAGCAAGTTTCTGTTTTTTGTAAATTGACGCCACTGCAAAAATCCCGCATTTTAAAAAGATTACAGGCAAATGGGCATACTGTCGGCTTTTTAGGTGATGGAATTAATGATGCGCCTGCTCTTCGTGATGCAGATGTGGGAATTTCAGTGGATACGGGTACCGATATTGCGAAGGAATCAGCGGATATCATCTTACTTGAAAAAGATTTGATGGTATTAGAGCAGGGCGTTATTAAAGGTAGGGAAACTTTTGGTAATATTATCAAATACCTAAATATGACGGCGAGTTCTAACTTCGGTAATGTGTTCTCAGTATTAATTGCTAGTGCATTTATTCCCTTCCTACCAATGTTAGCGATTCATTTGCTCGTACAAAATCTGCTATACGATATTTCCCAACTGGCATTACCTTGGGACAAAATGGACAAAGAGTTCTTAAAACGTCCTCGTAAATGGGATGCGAAAAATATTGGTCGCTTTATGCTTTGGATTGGGCCGACATCTTCCATCTTTGATATCACCACATTTGCTTTGATGTGGTATGTATTCCAAGCAAATAGTGTGGCACATGAAGCATTGTTCCAATCAGGCTGGTTTGTTGAAGGGTTATTGTCTCAGACCTTGGTTGTTCATATGCTAAGAACACAAAAGATTCCATTTATTCAAAGTACTGCGGCACTACCAGTGATGTTAACGACGGGATTAATTATGGCATTAGGCTTATATATTCCGTTTTCATCATTTGGAACTATGATTGGATTACAACCATTACCGATCGAGTATTTCCCTTGGTTAGCGTTGACATTAGTGAGCTACTGCGTTGTGGCGCAATTGATGAAGCAGTTCTATATCAAGCGATTTGGTACATGGCTATAACATATTGATAAATTAATAAAAAGGAGAACCAAGGAAGGTTCTCCTTTTTGCATTATACCGCTGTTTCTTTGGTTGCTAAGAGGTAGAAATCCATTTTTTGGCGATAATATTCGGATAGTTTTTGTTCTAATATATGGCGTGTGCTTTGTGCTGCGCTTTCTCTAATTTTGCCAAAATCAATATCAGGGTAAAAGTCCTTACAGACGGTATCATTGATTAGCTCGACAACATATTTTGTTGTTGCCTTGCTATCTGCGTTTATTATGTCTAAGTTTGTGGCTATCTTTTCTATATCTATATCTATCTTTAAATGTTGGATTGCTTTGTCTACATTTGGATCATATTGAATACGCTGCCTAATAAAGGATTGGGATGCCTTGAGTAGTATGTCCGACTCTTGGAGGGCGCAATAGCGTTGTACATTTTTAAAAATAACATCTTTATCTTCCGAATTTATAACGGCTAGTTTTTTTTTGGGATCAGCCAAATACATGGCTTGAATTTCATCAATCACACTATTAATTGCACTGAATATTTGAATTTTTCTTTCTTCCACCTCAAACGTTTTATAGTCAGTTTTTGCAAAAATCTGATCTTTAAGCTTACTGAGTAGGTTATGTGTGTCTAACTCAATATGTTTATGATTAAAACAGAGTTTAATACATGGGCTCTTGGTGTTTTTAATACTCTTGATTAAGCCGTTAAATTTACTGCATGTTTTTATGATATTGCTTAATGAGAAGGGGGTTTTAACGATAGTATTGACAGATATGCTCATCATATATTCCTTAGTATTTTGAATTTTTGAATTCTATAAGCTAGGGGAAATATGAGCTTGCAAAAACCTATGCATAAGGCGAATGAGTCTTGAAATATACGTATATATACTCTTTTTTCGCATAAAAAAGAGCCACAAATGGGCTCTTTTTTGGAAAATTGCAGTAATCTGAAATAATCTAAGCGATTACAGACCTAAAGCAGTTTTCATTTGTTTCATTGCATCAATACCTTGTTGGCAAGCTTTATCTTGCTGATCTTTAGGTAATGCGGCAACTTGTTTTTTACCTTCTTCCAGCTGACCTTTCATAGCATCTAACTGAGCTTTTGCTTGCGGGTTTTCTGAAGCTTTAGCAATTAAGCTATCAACTTCAGCGAAGTATGCGTTACAAGTTTCAGTTGCACCAGCAACTTCACCTTTTTTCTCTTCTTCTGAACAAGCAGTGATTGTCAGTGCCAGTAAACCCATACCACAAGCCAAAATTAACTTTTTCATAATCAACCTTATTAAAATTATTTATTTATATAGCAAATGAAGTATATAAGAGAAGTTTTTAATATCAAATGTAACTAATCCTAAAATAATATCTTAATTAGTAATTATAAAAATAACTATATTAGTGAATAATGTCGCAATATGAATTACAGGTAGTGAGATTATTTATTAAATATGGGTAATTCATTAAAAATCACAACATTAATCACTATTGTGAAAAAAGTATTCATCATGGGGGAATGTTGTCTAGTCTAAGGTAACCTGAAGAGGTAAATGTTAATGCTAAATTGAAATAGGTGAGTACTGTAAAGTTATTTTTTTATTAAAAATAACCAAGGCAAAAAATGTGATATAGAACGAAATTAAATCAATTAAAACACATATAACACTTTTAGTTAGATTTATAACTTTTTTGTATATAGAGATAGATGTTTAAAAAAGCACACAAATTGTAACTAAAAGTTTACATAAATAAAAAATCACTAAACTAGGGAATATTTTAAGCATTAATATCTGTGCATTTACGATGCAATAATAGTAGAAAAAAGTGAGCTCCTTCACAATTTTGCTAATAAAACCTTTGAATAGCTATAAGATTGATTTTTAAATCAAATTTTCTTTGTACGAAGATGGAATAATCAGGTAAAGTCTTTGCCCTTAAGCCAATCTAGTGGATAGTTCTCTTAATGTTTTCCGTTAACGGTATGTGTATAGAGTTAACGAAATTTAAGTTAATTAGGTTGACGCTAAATCAAATTCGTACCAAAATTGTCTCACCTTAGAAATTCGCCAAAGAGCGATAGACGGGGTAGAATATTTTTCGTAAAGGGCAATAACTTTTCTTACACTACATTCTCAGGAGGATTATTCTCCTAAAGGGAAAGTAAGGAAATGATATACGGGTTTACCCGTATTTAAATGCAACGTAGCAAACATTCTATTAATGCTATGGGCATAACAAGTATGTAACTCGGTTTCCCTTGTTACAATTTTATTTTTAGACTTACACACAGGGCTTTACCATTATGTCTGCTTCTATTGTAAAGAAACGGCCTCTGAGCCGTTACATCAAAGATTTTAAACACAGCCAAACTCATTGTGCACATTGCCACAAAACGCTTGATCGTATCTCTTTGGTTTTCAACGATGACATCTTAAATAAAGAAGCTATCGCTGATATGACCGAATTGGTTGATGAAGGCACCTGGGGAGAGCTGCAAGGTAAATTTACTGCACTTTGCCGTTTTTGTAGTGAAATTTACTGCAATAGTAATACTGACTACTTTGATATTATGTCATTTAAACAGTATTTATTCTTACAGACTGAGATGAGCCACAGTACCGTTCGTGAGTATGTTGTTCGCTTACGCCGTTTAGATGAGTTGTTATCTTCCTCTAATTTTTCAATGAAAGAATTTACTGCAAGTAAAGTTCAAGAACAATTAAGTGAAAAAATGACAGACTCAGCATTTAGTAATTACAATATTGCATTACGTAAATATGAACAGTATTTATTCTGGGAATCAGAAAAAATGCAATAATAAGAATAGAGTAGGTAGCTAATTTTATAGTTACTTAATATCTATTGATTAATAAATTGGTGTCCTCTGGGCACCTTTTGCGTTTTTAGCAGTTTAAAATAAAGATTATAACTTAATGAAAAAGCAAAAAACCTGACTTCAATGATGAATGAAGTCAGGCCTTACAGTATGTTAACCGATGGTCATCAAGCTTGCGTTACCGCCTGCTGCGGCTGTATTAACACTCAATGAACGTTCGTGAACAAGGCGTTCTATTAACAAGTTGGTCTCACCACGTTCAAAGCCTTGAACAGAGATAATTGGCCCTTTACGCTCAGCGATGATCGCACAAACTTCTTTTAACTGATCGCTATCTCCATGATAAATAACACCTTCGATTGGCTCTTTAGATTCTTGCCATTGTTTGGTGATAGAGATGGTTTTACGGACTTTCTCTGGAAGCAATTTAAATAACTTCTGGTGAGTATCGCTATCAGGCCAAAGGGATTGGCAACCCGCAGCCAGAACCCCAGCAAGCTGAATTAAGCAATCTCTTTCATTATCACTAATACATAATATCAGTCCACGAGGGCGTAATGTATAGGTGTTTTTCTCGCCAGTAGGGCCTGGTAAAAGCCGTGTTGTACCTGCTTGGGTATAACGCGCAAATTGTTCGAGCACTGAGGGTGTAATTGGGGCTTGCTGTTTTTCTGCCCATGCAATAAAGGTATCAAAAGGAGTAAGTAACTCGACGCGTGCACTAGCATCCATCGGTAAGTGTTCATCTTGGCGTGCAAGTGTATTTGTTACCGCATTTTCTGGACGCTCACTTAATAAACGGTAGAGGTATAACGGCCCACCTGCTTTTGGCCCAGTTCCTGATAATCCTTCACCACCAAATGGTTGCACGCCAACCACCGCCCCAACCATGTTTCGGTTAACATATAAGTTACCGACTTTGGCTTTGCTGACGACTTGGTTGATAGTTTCATCAATACGGGTATGAACCCCTAACGTTAGGCCATAACCCGCTGCATTGATTTGATCAACCAGTGTATCCAGCTCATCACGTTTGAAACGTACAACATGAAGAACAGGGCCGAAAATCTCTTTTTTCAGCTCACTGATATTGTCCAACTCAATTAATGTCGGCTTAACATAAGTTCCTTCCTGCTGCTCTTTCGCATCATCGTTATTGTCAAATGCTGCTTGGAAAATGGTTTTGCCTTTACTGCGCATCTGTTGAATATGTTGATCTATATTGTCTTTTGCTTCTCGGTCAATCACGGGACCGATATCTGTGGATAGGTGCTCTGGGTTGCCCATACGGCATTCTTCCATCGCGCCTTTTAACATACGGATCGTTCTGTCAGCAACATCGTCTTGAACACAAAGAATGCGCAATGCAGAGCAGCGTTGGCCTGCACTATCAAATGCAGAAGCAACCACATCGGTGACAACTTGCTCTGTTAATGCGGAAGAATCGACGATCATGGCATTTAATCCGCCAGTTTCTGCGATTAACGGGGTAGGGCGACCTTGAGCATCTAAACGACCAGCAATATTACGTTGTAATAAACCTGCGACTTCTGTTGAACCAGTAAACATGACACCGCGAACGCGTTTATCACCCACTAATTGGGCACCGATTGTTTCCCCTTTACCCGGTAAAAATTGCAAGACATCACGCGGGATCCCTGCTTGGTGAAGAATAGAAACTGCGATAGCACCAACGAGTGGCGTTTGTTCAGCCGGTTTTGCTAACACGGTATTTCCTGCCGCTAAGGCAGCCGCAATTTGTCCTGAGAAAATGGCAAGTGGGAAGTTCCATGGACTGATGCATACCACTGGGCCTAATGGGCGATGGGTATTATTATCAAAGTCATGTTTGACCTGCGTCGCATAATAATTTAAGAAATCTACCGCTTCACGGACTTCAGCAATCGCATTGGCGTAGGTTTTACCTGCTTCACGTACTAACACATCAAGCAATGGTTGCAGTTGCTGCTCCATAAGATCGGCTGCGCGTAATAAAATTGCAGCTCGTTCTGATGGCGGCGTTGCAAACCAAATGGTGCCGGCATCATTGGCGATATTTAACGCATGATCCGCTTCTTGTTCCGTGGTTTCACGCACGTGACCCACAATATCTTTATGGCATGCAGGGTTTAGTATGGCTTGAGCTTCTGGCAGCTTATCTTTCGTTGAGAATTCTCCGCCTAATAAAGGCACAGCCAATTTCGGTTGGATAGCTGCACTGAGTAGCGCACTCGATAAAGAGGCTAAACGGTGCTCATTCGACAAGTCGAGGCCCATAGAATTAACACGCTCATTACCATACAAATCACGGGGTAGGGGGATCTTCGGATGCGGTAAACCGATTTGACCTTCTGCTTTAGAAAGTTCAAGGACATCTTTTACTGGATCAGCGACTAATTCATCTAACGGAATAGTGGCATCTGCGATACGGTTAACAAAGGAAGTGTTCGCTCCATTTTCTAATAAGCGACGAACTAAATAGGCTAATAACGTTTCATGGGTACCAACAGGGGCATAGATACGGCATGGGCGATTAAGCTTGCCATCTGCGACTTTCCCGACCACTTGCTCGTATAATGGTTCACCCATACCGTGTAAGCATTGGAACTCATACTGGCCAGGGTAGTAGTTTTTACCTGCAATTTGGTAGATAGCAGAGAGTGTATGTGCGTTATGCGTTGCAAATTGAGGGTAAATTAAGTTTGGTACAGACAATAATTTGCGAGCACAAGCTATGTATGAAACGTCGGTATACACCTTGCGGGTATAGACTGGGTAACCCTCTAAGCCATCAATTTGTGCGCGTTTAATTTCGCTGTCCCAATACGCGCCTTTAACCAGTCGGATCATTAAACGACGCTGGCTACGTTCTGCTAAATTGATAATTGAGTCAATCACAAATGGGCAGCGTTTTTGGTAGGCTTGGATAACAAAACCAATCCCATTCCAGCCTGCAAGTTGTGGTTCAAAACACAGTTTTTCGAGTAGATCTAAAGAGATTTCTAATCGGTCAGCTTCTTCTGCGTCAATATTTATACCAACATCATATTGGTGAGCTTGTAAAACGAGAGACAGTAAACGCGGATAGAGCTCATCCATGACTCGGGAATATTGTGCGCGGCTGTAGCGAGGGTGCAGCGCGGATAATTTAATCGAAATGCCTGGGCCTTCATAAATTCCGCGACCATTTGACGCCTTACCAATCGCATGAATAGCTTGCTGGTAAGACACCATATAATCTTGGGCATCTTTTTCTGTTAGTGCCGCTTCCCCTAACATGTCATAAGAGTAGCGGAACCCTTTATCTTCTAGCTTGCGTGCATTTGCTAAGGCTTGGGAAATGGTTTCGCCTGTCACAAATTGCTCACCCATTAGGCGCATTGCCATGTCCACGCCTTTACGCACCAGAGGCTCGCCGCTTTTACTGATAATACGGTTTAGGGAGGTCGATAATTTGGCTTCATTATGCGTTGAAACTAATTTACCTGTAAATAATAAGCCCCACGTTGCGGCATTGACGAACATCGAGCTACTTTGCCCTAGGTGAGATTGCCAATTTCCGTTACTGATTTTGTCACGAATTAAGGCATCACGAGTGGCCTTATCAGGGATACGCAATAAGGCTTCTGCTAAACACATCAGTGCCACACCTTCTTGAGAAGAAAGTGAAAACTCTTGCAACAGCCCTTGTACTAGACCAGAACGCCCCACGCCATTTTTTTGGTTACGTAATTTTTCTGCAATGGAGTAGGCCAGTTTATGTGCCGCTTCTGCTTGATCTGCGGGGAGTTGCGCCTGCTGCAGTAACATCGGTACTGCTTGGGTTTCTGGTATGCGATATGCAGAAGTAATAGAAGAGCGTTTTACGGATTGTGGTAAAATGTGCTCCGCAAAATCTAAGAAAGGCTGGTAGTTGGACTCGACAGTGGTGTCCTCTTCCCCAGTTTGGTTTTCTTTTGCATCGATACCGACGGATAACTCAGGAATGATTTGGTTATTGTCGAGTTGTTCTAGGTAATTATAAATAGCTTGTTTGATAAGCCAATGTGATGTGCGGTCCAGACGTTGAGCGGCATTTTTAATGCGTTCACGAGTTGCTTCATCAAGTCTCACACCCATAGTTGTCGTGCTACTCATTTTAATTCCTCTAGTTGACAGGTCGTCATAATCGAAAAGTTACACAACATTATCTTAATGTTGCAACTTTGTGCAACATTGTTAATCAAGGTTTCTGGGGGAAATGTGAAACGTGTCGAACTTTTTGTGACGTAATTGAATTGATAAAATCAATGGTTATTATTTTTATATATTTTTCATATGATTATAACCATTTCCTTATTAAGGGAATAATTAAGCGATCATTTGGTAATTTGACTTAAAATTTTAACATTTGTGATATGGATTCTATTTATTGAATAAAAAATAGTTAATTTCTTGTTAATTTAACATGAGTCTGACTAGGATGGGGTCACTAAGATGTTAAATTAGTGCAACGCGAACAATCACAATCTATTTGGTGTGCACGAAGATAAATTAACGATGTGCAATAAAGTGCAACACCATGAAGTTACAAGTTATCAACAGTAATTCATATAAAGATAACTAAATTAATAAGCTACTCAATGGAGAATATAAATGACTGTAAGCACTCCGATGATCGTCACGTTCATCGTATACATTACTGGCATGTTATTAATTGGCTATTTGGCCTATCGTTCAACAAAAAACTTTGATGATTATATTCTCGGAGGACGAAGTTTAGGCAGCGTCGTAACTGCATTATCTGCAGGCGCATCAGATATGAGTGGCTGGTTATTAATGGGGCTACCAGGGGCTATTTTTATTGCAGGGATCTCTGAAAGCTGGATTGCAATAGGGTTAACCTTAGGTGCCTACTTTAACTGGTTATTCGTCGCAGGCCGCTTACGTTTGCAAACAGAAAAAAATAATAATGCTTTGACGTTACCCGACTATTTTACCAGTCGTTTTGAAGACAACAGTAAAATTTTACGGATTATTTCTGCCATTGTTATCTTAGTTTTCTTCACCATTTATTGTGCATCGGGTGTTGTTGCGGGTGGTTTATTGTTCGAAAGCACATTCCATATTAGTTATGAAAAAGCCATGTGGTTAGGGGCGTTAGCAACAATTGCCTATACCTTCTTAGGGGGCTTTTTAGCGGTAAGTTGGACAGATACAGTTCAGGCTTCGTTAATGATTTTTGCGCTGATACTGACACCGATTGTCGTTATTTTATCTATGGGCGGCGTAGATACCTCTATCGAAGTGATTAAAGCGAAAAACCCAGAATATCTTGATATGTTCAAGGGCATGAACTTTATTGCTATCCTCTCTTTATTAGGTTGGGGATTAGGCTATTTTGGTCAACCGCATATTTTAGCGCGTTTTATGGCGGCAGATTCACACAAAACAATCCACTCAGCAAGACGCATTAGTATGACGTGGATGGTTCTCTGTTTAGGCGGTACGATTGCAGTAGGCTTCTTTGGGATCGGTTATTTCGAAATGAACCCAAGCGTGGCAGGTGCTGTAACACAAAATAATGAACGCATTTTCATGGAATTAGCGACGATATTATTTAACCCATGGATAGCAGGTATATTGCTTTCTGCAATTTTAGCCGCGGTAATGAGTACCTTAAGTTGTCAATTATTAGTGTGCGCAAGTGCATTAACCGAAGATCTCTACAAGCCATTTATTCGTAAAACAGCAAGCCAAAAAGAGTTAGTTTGGGTTGGGCGTTTTATGGTACTGCTTGTGGCTGCTATTGCTATCTATATCGCTCGTGACCCAAATAATAAAGTATTAGGGTTAGTGAGTAATGCATGGGCGGGCTTTGGTGCTGCGTTTGGTCCAGTTGTATTGATATCTGTTCTTTGGAAACGCATGACACGTACGGGCGCACTGGTGGGAATGTTAGTGGGTGCTATTACGGTATTAGTTTGGATGCAATACAAATGGTTTGCATTATATGAAATTATCCCAGGTTTTATCTTTTCGACTATCGCGATTGTTGTGGTGAGTTTAATTACTAAAGCGCCAAGTGCAGAAGCGCAAGCGCGTTTTGAACAAGCTGAAGCTGAATATAAAGCGAACTAATGCTCGCCATCGAGTGACAAGGTAATCCAATAAAAAAGCCGAACTGCTAGAAACAGATTCGGCCTTTTTATTGGTAAAGCGCTTAACGGGCTTAATTTGTTTTGCGGCGCTTCACAATTTGGTAGCCAATAAACAAGACGATAAACCAAATTGGTGTTGCGATAAGCGCTTGTCTTGTATCGTGTTGGAATGCGAGTAAGACAATCATAAAGGCGAAGAACGCTAAGCTTACCCAAGACATAATAATTCCCGCGGGCATTTTATAATGAGACGCTTTATGCATTTCAGGGCGTTTACGGCGAAAATTAAGGTAACTGTATAAAATCATACTCCAAATAAACATGAACAAAATAGCAGATACCGTGGTGACTAAGGTGAACGCATGCATGATATCGGGAATAAAATAGATAAGCACAATACCAAAGCTAAGGCAGATACAGGTGAAAATTAACCCTGTGGCAGGTACCGCTTTTTTCGATAACTGGCTAAATTTTTTCGGTGCATCACCTTCTTTAGACAAGCCAAATAACATCCGGCTGGTGGAAAATACACCGCTATTTGCAGAAGAAGCGGCTGAGGTCAGGACCACAAAGTTAACGATACTGGCTGCAGCAGGTAGGCTGATCAACACAAACATTTCAACGAATGGGCTCTTATCCGCCAAAATTGTACGCCAAGGTGTTACGGCCATAATCACAATCAGTGATAAAACATAGAAAGCAATGATACGGATTGGAATGGCATTGATAGCTTTTGGTAAGGATTTCTCAGGATCGCGGGTTTCAGCGGCAGCAGTACCGACTAATTCAATCCCAACAAAGGCAAATATCGCGATTTGGAAGCCTGCAAAGAAGCCACTTATCCCCATCGGGAACATCCCACCATCATTCCATATATTACTTAATGATGCCGTGTGGCCTGTTGGTGATTGGAAATTCATCGCGATAAGTGTGCCACCAACAGCAATTAAGGCAATAATGGCAACAATTTTTATCATCGCGAACCAAAATTCAAGCTCACCAAATAGTTTAACGGATACTAAGTTGAGCGTGAGTAAGGTAATGACACAAATAAATGAAGTGACCCATTCAGGGAAGTCTGGCACCCAAAAGCTGACATATGACGTTATTGCAATAATGTCAGCTATCCCAGTGATCACCCAACAAAACCAGTAGGTCCAGCCAACGAAAAAGCCCGCCCATGGCCCTATAAGGTCAGCAGAAAAATCGCTGAAGGACTTATAGTCAAGGTTAGAGAGTAAGAGCTCACCCATTGCACGCATGACGAAAAATAGTACAAAGCCGATTATCATGTAGACGAATATGATTGATGGCCCCGCAAGGGAGATGGTTTTCCCTGACCCCATGAATAAACCTGTTCCAATTGCGCCGCCAATTGCAATTAATTGAATGTGGCGGTTACTAAGGCTTCGTTTTAACTGGTTGCGATCAGCTGAGTGCTGAGTCGGGTTTGATGTTGCATTTTCTTCCATACTGTAAAGTGTCCGTAGTAGTTTGTTATAATTGACCACAGTATTTTTTTATTTGTGTGGTTATGTTTGCGTGAAATATAGTGACATAAATCTCAATTAGAGTAAGAAAAACTTACCGAGTTAGAGGCAGAGTGTTGCTTATTCAATCTATCATTATCGTTAACTTAACATTCAACACTAAAAATTAACTTACATAATAAAAATAGCAGAATAATATTGACTGTAGCAATTGATAGGCGTTAAATATTTTGCATTGGGTTGTTAGCTCAGTTGGCAGAGTAGGCGACTCTTAATCGCTCGGTCTGGGGTTCGAACCCCCAACAACCCACCACCTTTTCAACGCGTTACGTATTAATTGCATTACTATGCATGCCAGTTGGGACGTATTTGGGACGCAGTCATTGAAAGTCGATGCTTGCTAAAGTAATGTTATTTATTCAATACCCTGAGTATATGCCATGGCTTTAAACTGAACACCGTCATTTTTTAATCTGACTACTATTAATCTGACTACTATGTGAACGCGAGTAATAGACACATCCTCATTTTCATCGGGTATGTGCGTTAAATTTTCATTCAGGCCTGTACTTAAAGTGAAAGTTATCAGCTTGTCTTACTGTTCTCGCTGAAATACTGATTATTTAATTTGAGCGCTGGGCTAAATTATATTGGAAGTGAGTATCTTTTTTTAAAAAAGTAATAAGGGAAAAGTGATTAATAGGCTGTTAAAACAACAGGTAAGCAAAACCAGATAAATTAACAGCAAGGTAAGTTGAATATCTATTCAATATAAATAGAGATGTGTAGTTATTCTTATGAAGTACACAGGTTGATTATCATCTAATCTTGAACTCTTTTATGCACCGAAACTGTTGCCTCATATCCTAACAAGTACAAAGCTTGTTCTAATGCATCTATTTTTGAAGCATGGTGAATATCCAGTAATCGCTCTATTTGCTGTGCATTAATATTCAGTTTTCTTGCTAAATCAACACGCAAGGTTTTTGTCTCTAAAATGGCATTATGTAGAGCAATTTTAAGGCAGCATATTATTGGCAAATAAATAGGGAATGCATTTTCATTATGTAGGTGTGGTAATGGGATGGCTTTTCTCAAGGTGATGTATTGCGCAAATGTCGCTAATAAAACCTCCTCAGCCTCCAGTTCAACATCATCTTTGCAAAAAGTCACACCTTCGATATCGGGAAAATCGCAAAAACTGATGTCGAACGCACCTTCTTCTTCGATAAACTCAACGTTAGCATAATAAGTAAACATGTCCTTTTCTCCTATCAATAGAGCAGCAAGTAAACAGTATAAATCAATACGTATTTAGTGTCAGAATAATCTATCGGAAAAAACAATTATTTACTTGCATTATCAATATATTATGTCGGTGTTTTGTTCAGGTAGCTTATTTTTTAAACCAAAAAATAGAGATGAGTAATAGCAATCGTCTTTTATTCGGAAACCATTCAGAAATAAAGAAATTAAGTGTGAACAAAGTCTCAATTCTTGTAATCTTTTTTGCTCAAATAGCTACATATTATTTTGTTGAATTTGCATGCTAAAAGCTCACTGAATTATTTTAAATAAAACCAATTGATTTTTGGGTTTTAGTGTCAGCTTCTAAGCGAATTTACTTAAGCAAAATGTACTGAATTCACTATTTGTTAAAATAAAAGTATATGGTAATTTATGGTTATAATAACCCAAGGTTATATTATTATTAATTAGCTAGTAAAAAAGTAAAAAAATTCAAGTAAAAATAAAAATTAAAACACACGAGGAAAAACTGCCTTTCCTCTTATTTTGAATATTATAAAACGAGTAAAAGTGCGTAGTTGAAACAGAATGTTCTCAATTGAAACTTTCATTTTTTGTTAGATTTCGGGGGGCTATGCCTTGCTGTAGGTTGATCATTTTATTAAAAAAATTAATTTTTGAGTTATTGCAATAAAAAAATAAAAATTAATTATTGAAAAATGTAACTTTAAAAAAATAATAACATGAAAATTACTGAAAATATAAAAGGACTAACGATATATAACAAATATATTTAAGCCAAATATTCAATTTATTACAAATAGGTTTCATTGTGTGTATTAATTTTATTAATATTATAATGTGAGTGCATTATAACCATTGTTTAAATATTTTAATGAAATTTTTAAGTGATAGTATTATATGTATGACAATTTAATAACTTTAAATACGTTAATTAGGATTGAATAATTTTGAATGATGCATAATGTTTTGATTAAACTGATTGAAAATTAATGAGTAAGTTTTATTCGCACGCTGCCGATAATAAGCTGTATCTGTAATAGTAGGTTTAGTTTCTCAATACCAAACATTGACCTAGATCAATATATTGATTTTGATGTTGTGATTGGACTTTTTTGCTTTCAAATCCCATCTAAGGAGTTGATGCATTGATTAAAATCCTGTCATTTGACATAGGGTAAACTAAAGTGTTGTGGATATTTGAGTTAGGGAGGAAGAAGATAAGGAAATAATAAAGATTATTTAATGAATAAATGGATAATCAACCCAATGAGATAAAAAGAAACATAAGTACCTTGAATAGTTAATTTAGTGGTGCATAATAATTGACGACTAATAATGACATCGGCAAATTCTGACTTTTACTGAAAGTGCTAACTTTTTAGTCACTCTTTATTGTTTGTAGGTATTCAGGAAATGTATTTAATTTAAGTTTGAAAATTTGTGTTTTTATACTCCAAACTGGGTATTCACCAACGGAAACATGGGAAGTAATGGAATACATTTATCCAGTTAAATTAAATTTACTAATAAAACTTTTTAACCACACAAAACTTTCAAATTCATATTTGTTCTTTTTGCACACAGATGTTGATAAATATTCGGAAAGGAAAAAAAATGAGCTCGACGACAGATTTTCTGAAGCATATATACGATATTAACCTCTCATATTTGCTATTAGCCCAAAAACTCATCTCCCAAGAGAAAGCTTCTGCGATGTTTCGTCTTGGGATCTCTGATGCAATGGCGACTACTTTAGCAGACCTTACGCTCCCTCAATTGGTCAAATTGGCAGAAACAAACCAGCTAATCTGTCAGTTTAGATTTGAGAATAGCGATACGATTGAAAAGCTGACACGTGATTCGAGGGTTGATGAATTGCAACAAATTCATACGGGTATCCTTTTATCGACTCGATTATTGCAAACGCATAATCAAGGTGACACTGATATAGCGAGAAAAAGATGAGTACCGCAGCTGAAAAAAGTATTGTCCAAGAAGCGAATGACATTCGCTTAGCCATGGAATTAATCTCTTTAGGCGCTCGCCTTCAAATGTTAGAAAGTGAAACCCAAATTAGCCGCGGACGTTTAGTTCGGTTGTACAAGGAACTTCGAGGCTGCCCCCCACCAAAAGGTATGTTACCGTTCTCAACTGATTGGTTT
This sequence comes from Providencia sp. UF-224, assembly GCF_058245955.1. Taxonomy (NCBI): domain Bacteria; kingdom Pseudomonadati; phylum Pseudomonadota; class Gammaproteobacteria; order Enterobacterales; family Morganellaceae; genus Providencia; species Providencia sp. UF-224. Next base: position 19,564 of record NZ_JBSICC010000012.1, read on the forward strand.
ATGACATGGGAGCAAAATATTCATTCATCCATGTTTTATAACGCCTATCAATTTTTACTACAAAGTGGCCATTGCCAAGGTGTTGATGCCATTTTAAAAGCTTACCGTTTGTATCTAGAGCAATGTATTCCAGAGCCTGGAACTGAGCCATTGTTAGCTCTGACTCGTGCTTGGACGCTTGTTCGCTTTGTTGAAAGTGGCATGCTGCAAAGTTCAAAATGCAGTTGCTGCCAAGGTTCATTTATCACTTATGCGCACATTCCAGAAAATAGTTTTACGTGTAGTTTGTGCCAGCCGCCATCACGTGCAATAAAAAAACGTAAACTTTCCGAGCATCTCGCCGATATTACGCTATATCGACAGGATGGCATTACTAAAGCGGTAATGTAAAATTGGATTGATTTGGTCAACAGGCAGTTTTCTGCTTGTTACTCCTAATATTCCCTTTGACTGCCATCTGTTAACCAACGGAGTGAAAGGGAATATTGTGTTAATACTCATCGGGTATATCATTGTTACAGTAGCGGTTATTGGCGGTTATATCATGGTCGGTGGCCATTTAGGCGCGCTATATCAACCCGCTGAATTTGTTATTATATTAGGTGCTGGTTTAGGGGCATTTGTCGTTGGTAACAGCGGCAAATCCATCATCGCCTTATGTAAAGTATTACCAAAACTCTTCCGTCGCTCCTCCTACAATAAAACGATGTCAATGGACTTAATGGCATTGTTATTTCAGTTACTCAATAAATCTCGCCAACAAGGGTTACTTGCATTAGAAAAAGACATTGAAAACCCCCAAGAAAGCGAAATTTTTTCTCAATATCCTCGTATTCTCAAAGACCCTTCTACCATGATGTTTATCGTGGACTACTTGCGTTTGATGGTGAGTAGTAACTTACAAAGTCATGAAATTGAAGCATTAATGGATGAAGAGCTTGAAACTTTCCGCCAAGAAAATGAAGTGCCAGCTTCGGGATTAAACATGGTAGGCGATTCAATGCCTGCTTTTGGTATTGTCGCGGCGGTGTTAGGTGTGGTGAATGCATTAGGTTCCGCGGACAGACCAGCTGGCGAACTTGGTGCATTAATTGCCCATGCGATGGTCGGGACGTTCTTAGGTATTTTAGTCGCTTATGGTTTTATTCTGCCTTTAGCTGCGTTGATAAGGTTGCGCAGCAGCGAGCAATTAAAAATGATGGAATGCATCAAAGTGACATTTTTGTCTGCATTACAGGGATACGCGCCGCAAATTGCGGTGGAGTTTGGTCGCAAAGTGTTATTCAGTGCTGATAGGCCATCATTCGTCGAATTGGAAGATAGAGTTCGCGAAGTGAAAGTGGGTGCTCGCTCACAAGAAACCACTGAGGAGTAACATTAGGATGGCAGCCAATACCCCTCATGTAATTCGAGTCAAAAAACGTAATTCTCATCATCAAGGTAGTCACGGTGGTTCGTGGAAAATTGCTTATGCCGATTTTATGACGGCGATGATGGCGTTCTTTTTGGTGATGTGGCTGATATCAATTTCAAGTCCTCAAGAACTCACCCAAATTGCAGAGTATTTTAGGACTCCACTTAGCACTGCAATAAACCCAGGCACAAAAAGTGGCGATGCCACTAACCCTATTCCGGGGGGGGGTAAAGATCCCATTTTCCGTGAAGGGGACGTGATGCCTGAACCGAATAATATCATTGATGGTAACGCTAGCTATCGTTTTGAAAAACTTAAAGAAGCTCTTGAACAAGCTATTTTAAAAGACCCACGCCTAAATGAGTTAAAACCGCATTTATTGATCGACATGATTAATGACGGTCTGCGCATTCAAATTGTAGATAGTGAAAATCGCCCGATGTTTAAAGTTGGCTCTGCAATAGTCGAACCTTACATGCGCGATATTCTACGCGCCATAGCGCCTTTACTAAATGATGTCCCCAATCGAATCAGCATATCAGGCCATACCGATGATTTAGCGTATGCCAACGGGGCGAATTACAGCAACTGGGAGCTTTCATCAGATAGAGCAAATGCTTCGCGACGTGAGTTAATCCGTGGGGGGATGGATGAGAGCAAGGTATTACGGGTGGTTGGTATGGCATCAGCCATTCATTTAGATAAAGACAATGGACTTGCGCCGATTAACCGGCGGATCAGCATCATTGTTCTCAATGATGAGGAAACAAAACAAATATTACGTGAATACGACGGAGCAAAACCGATTTCTGACGTGTTGGGTAAGCCGGCACCGAAGTTGACTACTGAGAATGTGGTGACGGCGAAAACACAGAAAAAAGCCGATGAATAGACTGTGTTTGTGAAGCAGTACATTGTGATTTTTTATTGCCTGCCGGATTTTCCGGCAGTCAGCGTTAAGTGAAACCTAAGCGAAACTGGATAAAAACCATGGATATTACCGAGTTTTATCAAACTTTTTTCGATGAAGCCGACGAGTTGCTCAGGGATATGGAACAACATTTACTTGAGCTTGATCCTTTTGACCCGGATAGCGAGCAGCTAAATGCCATTTTCCGCAGTGCGCACTCAATAAAAGGAGGTGCTGCAACCTTTGGTTTCACACAGTTGCAAAACACCACGCACACACTGGAAAACTTGCTCGATAAGGCACGTCATGATGAGTTAACACTCACGCCTGACATCATCGATGTATTTTTGGATACCAAAGATGTGATGGCATCTCAGCTCGATGCATACAAAAATGATTCGTTACCCGATGATGAGTCATTTAAACGGATTTGTGAAGTGCTTGGGCGTGTTGAAAATCATGTCGAAGAGGTGATTGACGCGGTACCGACTGTTGAAAATGTTGAACCTATAGAAGAGGTCACCGACGAAGAGAAACGTATTGAATCTCAAGGGGAATTTTCACATTACTTTAAAATCACATTAAGTGGGCTTAAAGAAACTGAAGTGGATTTACTCGCCGATGAGCTCGAGCTGTTTGGTCATTTATATCATACCGAAAAAGCGGTAAATAGCCTGCAAGCATGGTTAGGCACAAATACCGACATCGAGGATATTTGCGGGGTACTGTGTTTTGTGGTGGATGAATCACAAATTGCACAGGAAGCCGCTTCGTTTTCCGATTGCCAATCGTTCGCACCACAAGCAGAACAAGAAAGTGAAGATGAACCCAGTCAGGAAACGGAAATTGTGGTGTCAAAAGAAGTGGTTAAGTCTGCAGTAGCAGCAAGCCCTTCGAAAAAGCCTGCGGTAACAAAACCGAAAGGCGATTCCAGTAGTATCCGTGTTGCAGTGGAAAAAGTTGACCAACTTATCAACCTTGTGGGTGAGTTAGTGATTATCCAGTCCATGCTGACACAACACAGCCAGCACGTTGATCAAAACGAATACAGTGACTTACTCAGTTCTATTGTGCAATTGGAGCGTAATTCGCGTGCCCTGCAAGAGTCAGTCATGTCTATCCGCATGATGCCAATGGATTATGTTTTCAGTCGTTTCCCGCGCATGGTGCGTGATATTGCCTCGAAATTAGGTAAGAAAATTGAGTTAAAAGTTGAGGGTAGCTCAACAGAACTTGATAAGAGCCTGATTGAGCGCATTGTCGACCCGCTAAATCACCTTGTCCGTAATAGCTTAGATCATGGTATTGAAAAGCCTGATGTCCGTGTGGCAAATGGGAAGCCAGAAGCAGGGACGTTGACACTCGCTGCCGCGCATCAAAGTGGCAATATTTGCATTGAAGTGCGGGATGACGGGGCTGGGCTTAACCGCGAGCGTATTTTAGCGAAAGCGCGTTCCCAAGGGATGAATGTGCATGATGCCATGAGTAATGATGAAGTGGCTATGCTGATCATGGCTCCTGGTTTCTCCACCGCAGAAGTGGTGACCGATGTCTCGGGCCGTGGTGTGGGTATGGATGTGGTGAAACGAAATATTCAGGATATGGGCGGCCGTATTCAAATCGGTTTCACTGAAGGTAAAGGTACCATTATTCGTATTTTGCTTCCTTTAACCCTCGCAATCCTTGATGGGATGTCGGTTAAAGTGGCGGAAGACGTATTTATTGTGCCTTTGAGCGCGATTATTAGCACTTTGCAACCACGACAAGAAGATATCTATCGCCTAGCGGGTGAGGAAAAAATGTTGTTGGTTCGTGGAGAATACCTGCCGTTGGTCGAACTACACCACGTTTTTTCTATTGAGGAAGCAGAACGCAATTTGGATAACAGCATTGTGCTAATTATTCAAAATGCGGGGCATCGATTTGCCTTGCTGGTGGACAAACTTGTTGGGCAGCAACAAGTGGTGGTGAAAAACATCGAAAGCAACTACCGCAAAATCCCGGGTATTTCTGCTGCAACCATTATGGGCGATGGCTCAGTGGCATTGATTTTAGATGTCGCAGAGCTGCAAAAAATGAATAACAGCATTTTGATCAAAAAGAAACAGCAGGTTTCCCAACCTGTCGTGCACTAAATAGAGGCCATACACCATGTCAATGTTAGATGATGATTTAAATAAGCACGAAGAAGAAAAAAACGGCGAAGGTTACCTCATTTTTACCTTGGGTGAAGAAGAGTACGGCATTGAAATTTTAAAAGTGCAGGAAATTCGGGGTTACGAGCAAGTCACGCGTATCGCAAATACACCTGATTTTATTAAAGGTGTGACGAATTTGCGTGGTGTCATTATCCCAATTATCGATTTACGGGTGAAATTCTCCCATGAAAATGTGGTGTACAACGACAACACCGTCGTGATTGTGGTGAATTTAAAAGACCGCGTGGTCGGTATTGTGGTTGACGGCGTTTCAGATGTGTTGGTGCTGAACGAAGAACAAATTGCGCCACCACCTGATTTTGCAGTGACATTATCGACCCAATATCTTACTGGTTTAGGGACACTTAACGACCGAATGCTCATTTTAGTGGACATTGAAAAGCTACTGACCAGTGATGAGATGGCGCTTATTGACAGCATGGCTGAGTGATCCTCAGCCTAAATAATTGCTCAAATAATAATAAGTCATTAACTAAAGTTTTTGGTTGGATGACCGATATCCAAAATACAACAAATAATGTTAGTAAAACGTCATGTACAGTCGAATTAAAATCGTATCAGGACTTTTGTCCGTCATTTTTATCTTTATTTTACTGCAACTGGTATCCAGTGGGTTGATGTTCACCAAACTCGGCGATAACAGTGACAGTATTAGTTATTTAAATTCACTACAACGCCAAAGACAAGTATTAACAGAAAGCTGGGTTAACCTTTTACAGGCCCGAGCCAACTTAAATCGGTCAATCAACGCCTATCTTTTAGACGGTCGCAAAATTCAAGATGATGCGACAACGGAAGACTTGATTAAAGCGGCAAAACGAAACTTTAAAGCTGCGGATGATGCATATGATCGTTATAACAAGCTGATGCAAAGCTCGGAGTATGATAAAGCCAAGTTTGAAAAGCTTTTTAGCACTTATGAAACCTACCGCGATGCATTAATTAAACTCAGTGATTTCGCTGAAAAAGGCGACCTAGAAGGGTTCTATGCCCACAGGACGTCGGGTCATCAGATGAAGTTTGAAGAGCAATTTAATGCATATTTCGCCGATATTTCAGCAGATTTCCAAGAAGAAGTCGTTAATGCAGATAACAATTATCGCCAATCATTATACATGTTAGTGACGTTATCGATTCTGCTCGCCTTTATTGGTTTCTTCAGTTATCGCTATGTGCGTAAAGGAATTATTGAGCCGTTAGGTGCATTAAACGAGCGCATTAAAGTCTTCGCATCGGGTGACTTAACGCCTTCTATTACCACAACCTCGAATAACGAAATTGGCGAACTAGCCAATGGTGTTCAGCACATGCAGCAAGAGCTGATTAACACGGTTCGTGGCGTATTAGATGGCAGTGAAACTATTTATCAAGGCACCACTGAAATTGCCGCTGGCAATAACGACCTTTCTTCACGTACTGAGCAGCAAGTGGCGTGTTTGGAAGAGACTTCCGCCAGTATGAGTGAGCTAACCGCAACGGTTAAGCAAAATACAGACTACGCCCATCAAGCTAGTGAATATGCAAACCAAGCTTCTGTTATTGCAAAAGAGGGCGGAAAAGTGGTTTCCAACGTGGTGAGTACCATGTTGAACATCGCTGATAGCTCACAAAAAATCTCTGATATCACCGCAGTGATTGACAGTATTGCTTTCCAAACCAACATCTTAGCACTTAATGCAGCCGTTGAGGCAGCACGTGCTGGTGAACATGGTCGTGGCTTTGCTGTTGTGGCAGATGAAGTACGTAACCTCGCACAGCGCAGTGCAGATGCAGCCAAAGAAATCAAAACGTTGATTGAAGACTCAGTTTCAAGAACGGGAACAGGTGCGCGCCAAGCAGAAGATGCGGGTGAGACGATGACGAAAATTGTGGAGTCAGTCACGCGAGTTACTGACATCATGACGCACATCGCTACCGCTTCTGATGAGCAAAGCAAAGGTATTTCGCAGGTCAGCATTGCCGTCGCTGAAATGGACAAAGTGACCCAACAAAACGCCTCGTTAGTTGAACAGTCAGCAGTGGCAGCGAATGTATTAGAAGAGCAAGTGGCTAAGCTGTCACAGCTTATCTCAATTTTCCGTCTACCACCGTTAAAACAAAGTGAAATACGCAATACAAAACCGGCGGCAAGAACGGTATCCAATATCGTGAAAACCCCGGATTTGAAAAAATTATCATCGAAGGAACATAAAGATGATGACAACTGGGAAACTTTCTAAGCATTAAGCATGGTTTCACGCTGCAAGGCTCAGGCTTTGCAGCGTTTCTGTGCATTAGAAAACAAGCAATGTTTTAAGCAAACAGCTCTCTTAGCTGGCACAAATGGGGATTATCTATGTTTGGTAAAAATATCCGAATTTCGGTGAGTTTATATCTGCTTTTATTTTTATTTTGTGGAATGCAGATTGTGTCGAGCGGGGTTTCTGTTGGGATTGTTGTTAGTGAATTAAATGCATTAGAACGTATTGATTTGGGTTCTGATAAGCGAGCCATGCTTGAGGAAACCAATAAGCATTTAATGCAAGCGCGTAATAGCCTAACGCAAATTGCATTATTAAATAAAGTGGGTGGGCATGATCAACTCATCGAAGAAACACAAGTGACTTTCGATAAATTATTAGAAGAAGCACAGAAAGATTACACCACCTTTAAGAACCAACCGATTTTGAGTGAGAAAGAAAATCTCGCCGCCCTTGATGCGAAATATCAAGCCTTTGTTGTGACGCTAAAAGCATTAAAAACACACTTAGATAACAAAGATGTTGCAGCTTATATTGAGCTTCCTGCCCAAGAAAACCAAGATCAGCTCGCTCAAGTGATTGATGAATATCTTGCATTGCTGAATGTTGAAAACGACGAATCTCTTTCTGCTGCACGCATGTACAACACCTTTGCGTGGAGCTCATTCTGTTCAGTGATCGTGATTATTATTTTAGTGATCGCTTTTGCTCATTATTGGATGAAACGTAAAGTGATTAACCCACTTAAAAGTATGGGAGATCACTTTGCTTTAGTCGCAGATGGCAAGTTGAATGAACATATCGAAGTGACTACACGTGATGAAATTGGCGAGGTGTTTGGCAAGCTCAAACAAATGCAAGAATCGTTAGTCACTTCTGTCACGGCATTGCGTACGAATACCGACCAAATGTATACCGGTATTCGTGAAATTGCGTTAGGTAATAACAACTTATCTTCTCGTACAGAGCAGCAAGCGGCATCTCTTGAAGAAACCGCGGCCAGTATGGAAGAGCTCACTGCGACCGTTAAACAGAATGCGGATAACGCACGTCAAGCCAGTGAACTTGCGGTTAGTGCTTCAAAAACGGCAACGAAGGGCGGTGAAATCACTGAAGATGTTATCGATACCATGACATCGATTTCTAATAGTTCGCAAAAAATTAGCGCGATCATTAGTGTGATTGATGGCATCGCATTCCAAACCAATATCTTAGCCCTAAATGCTGCGGTTGAAGCGGCGCGTGCGGGTGAACAAGGCCGTGGATTCTCTGTGGTAGCAGGGGAAGTTAGGGCATTAGCACAACGCAGTGCTGAAGCCGCAAAAGAAATTAAAACATTAATTGATGAGTCTGTGGGGCGCGTAAGCCAAGGTTCTCAGTTGGTGAATGAAGCGGGTGCAACCATGAATGAATTGGTTGCTGCGGTAAACCAAGTAACTGAATTAATGGGGAACATTGCCTCTGCCTCGAATGAGCAAAGTCGCGGAATTGAGCAAGTTGCTACCGCAGTGAGCCAAATGGATTTAGTGACACAGCAAAACGCCGCCTTGGTTGAGCAATCCACCAGCGCGACAGCAGCACTTGAAGACCAAGCCAATAACTTAGTTGATACCGTGGCATTCTTTGAACTCCCTGAAAGTGCAGCAAATCGTAGTCGATATTAAGTGTTGAGAAAACTCACAATGAGTTTTCGGCAGGGGGAAATGAACCGTTTTGAGCATTTCCCTTGCCATTAAAGGCAGCGCATTAGGTGGCTGCTTCTGGATTTTTATTGAATAGGACGACAAGTACGATGCTTTTTGTACCACAGATAGAACCACTGACTGATGATGAGTTTGGTCGGGTTTGTCGATTTATTCATAAAAAATCAGGCATAGTCCTAACCATGAATAAAAAAAATATGGTCTATAACCGGCTGTTAAAGCGGTTACGTGACTGTAATCTCGACAATTTTTCTGATTACTTACGGATGCTTGAGCGCGAGCCTCATAATGCGGAATGGCAAGCTTTCGTTAATGCGTTAACCACAAACTTAACGGCATTCTTTCGTGAGCCACACCATTTTGTCACGCTAACGGATTTTATTCGTGCACGTAAAAATAGTCCAATCACGATTTGGTGTGCCGCTTCTTCAACAGGTGAAGAGCCTTATTCCATCGCGATGACACTAAGTGATGTGCTGGGGCCAAATGCCGTTAATGCCAAAGTAATTGCCAGCGATATTGATACAGAAGTGCTTGAAAAAGCAAAACAAGGCGTCTATCGCATTGAAGAACTGAAGTCACTGAGTGCGCTTCAGCGCCAACGTTATTTTATGAAAGGGGTTGGTGAATTTGAAGGTTATGCACGAGTCAAACCTGCGTTAAGGCAGATGATTGAATTTCGTTATTTAAATCTGAGTGATCATGACTGGCAACTTCAACATCGCTTTGATGCAATTTTTTGCCGTAACGTAATGATTTACTTTGATAAAGATATGCAAATAAAAATGCTTGAGCGTTTTGCACCACTGCTTAAACCAGATGGCTTGTTATTTATTGGGCATTCAGAAAACCTATCACAATTAACGCAAAGCTTTGTGATCAAAGGACAAACCGTCTACAGCGTACAAGCTGGAAGGAGGGGGTAATGAAAAAAATAAAAGTGCTATGTGTGGATGACTCGGCACTGATGCGTCAATTAATGCGTGAAATCATTAATAGCCATGACGACATGGAGGTGGTGGATACTGCCCCCGATCCTTACGTTGCGCGTGATTTAATTAAGCAGCTCGAACCTGATGTGATCACGTTAGATGTTGAAATGCCGCGTATGGATGGTATTGATTTTTTGGAAAAATTAATGCGTTTGCACCCAATGCCTGTGGTGATGGTGTCGACGCTGACCTCAAAAGGTTCTGAAGTGACGCTCAAAGCGTTGGAGCTTGGCGCTGTGGATTTTGTCACTAAACCGCAAATTGGTATCCGCGAAACCATGATGAGCTATCGCGATATTATCGGTGAAAAAATCCGTGCGGCGGCGATGTCAAAAATTACCCAGCGTAGCCGCTTTGCGAAGCCAGAGAAAAAAGTGACTGAGCCCGTTTCACAAGCTAAAGCGTTGTCGCCGTATGTGTGTAACAGCAGGGTGATTGCCGTCGGTGCATCCACTGGCGGAACAGAAGCGATTCGCCAATTTTTAGAAATGTTACCGCGTGAATGCCCGCCAGTGGTGATTACGCAGCATATGCCTGCGGGGTTTACACGCTCATTTGCTGACAGGCTCAATAAACTGTGTGTGTTAACGGTAAAAGAAGCTGAAAACAATGAATTACTGCAAAAAGGCCATGCCTATATTGCCCCCGGTGATTCACACATGTTGATTGCCGATAAAGGCAAAGGTTTCCAAGTGATTTTGCAGCAGAGCGAACCCGTCAATCGCCATCGTCCATCGGTGGATGTGTTATTTGATTCGGTTGCCCAATGTGTCGGGCGCAAATGCATCGGTGTGTTACTGACTGGTATGGGGATGGATGGCGCCAAAGGGTTATTGAATTTACGTAAACAAGGAGCAATCACCTACGCACAAAACGAAAGCAGTTGTGTGGTGTTTGGTATGCCACGAGCCGCGATTGAAATGGATGCAGTGGACGAAGTGCAAGATATTCGAAAAATTGCCCCAAGTGTTTTAGCAAGACTTTCTTCTGTCACTGTGTAACAGCGGCGGAAATTCACAATTGTATTTGAAGGAGTGGTTATGGCCGCTAAAGATCTTAGTTTTCTGGTTGTTGATGATTTTTCTACCATGCGTCGTATCGTCCGTAACTTATTAAAAGAGCTCGGGTTTAGCAAAATAGATGAAGCAGAAGATGGTGTTGATGCATTAGAAAAAATTCGTGCTGGCAGCATCGATTTTGTAGTTGCAGACTGGAATATGCCAAATATGGATGGTTTAGAGCTGCTTAAAACCATTCGTGGTGATGATGCACTCAAGCACATTCCTGTTTTGATGGTGACCGCGGAAGCGAAAAAAGAAAACATTATTGCTGCCGCACAGGCAGGGGCAAGTGGTTACGTGGTTAAACCGTTCACCGCTGCCATCTTAGAAGAAAAACTGAATAAAGTATTTGAAAAAATGGGTCTGCAATAACAGTGCGTACCAAAGGAGATTTTCATGACTGAGCAAGTAGGTATGGAAGGTATTCGCAGCGGAAATGATGATTTAAAACAAGTCATTACACGCATTGGTACGCTGATGAGAACCTTGCGCGAAAGCATGCGCGAGTTAGGCTTAGAAAAAAGCGTTCAACAGGCTGTTGCTAGCATTCCAGATGGGAAAGATAGGTTGCGTTATATCGCGCAAATGACGGCTCAAGCGGCAGAAAAAACCTTAAACGGCATTGATGTCATCAAACCACTGCAAGTGGATATGAATAAAAATGCGCAGGCTCTGCAACAACAGTGGCAAGAAGCAGCGAGTGATGCGGTTCCAGCTCAATTACGTGAGTCAACAGAAGCCTTTTTAGGGCAAGTGATCCAAGACAGTGAAACCACCAAAGCGGAACTGTTAGAAATCATGATGGCGCAGGATTTCCAGGATTTAACTGGGCAAGTCATCAAAAAAATGATGGAAGTGGTTGAAGAAGCCGAGAAACAACTGCTTGCATTATTAATGGAAAATACGCCACCTGAAATGCGCGCAAAAACACAAAACGAGAGTTTACTCAATGGTCCGCAAATCAACAAAGAAGGCGTCAATGTGATGGCATCTCAATCACAAGTAGATGACTTACTTGATGAGCTTGGTTTTTAAACTATTGTGATAATTTGATGGTTTTTCATGGAGCTACGCGAGTTGATGATGATTAACGTAGCTTCAGGTTATCTCTTTCAATTAATTAGCTTACTGTGATTGGGTGTATTCACATGATAAATAATGATTTGATTTCTACTTTGATAAGTGATGAAAAAGGGGAAAAGCGAGAAGAGCTTGACCAAGAAACAACTTGCCTTGAATTAGAAATGCGTAAAGCATTAATTAGCCAATTGCGTATGGCGCGCCTTGCGAATAACTATACACAAGTCGATATTGCCGAAAAAATGCAAACGCAAAAGCAAAATATTTCCCGTTTAGAAAAAGGGCAATTTGACCCAAAACTTGGTACGTTGCTCAAATATGCCCAAGCTGTAGGTATGCAAATTACGTTAAACCCTGCAGCGAAATAATTGTTTGCTAATCATGTTGGTAGACGGCAATAATTTTACTCCCTAATGCGTGTTCAAATTTGGCAATAAAATCATCGTGGATATCCCAATTATGAAAGCTAAAACCTAAGTTACCAAAGGCCCACTGAGGGTTAAATTGCCAACCAGAAAGCAGTGAGTCAAAATCACATTGGAAGCAGGCTAAGCTTTCGGTTTTTCCTTCATACCAATCGGAAACGGCGTCACTCCACACATTGCTGTGTTCCGTTTGTTCTTCGCCACATTGTGGGCAGTAAATGCCAATTCCATTGCCGCCCGCATGAAAAACAGTGCGCTCAGTGACAATGGACAGACTGTTTTTGAGTTGATTTTCAGGTAGTTGGGTGGGAACAATTACGCCATCAATAACGTACAAAACCGGTTCTTTATAAGCAGGCATTGGGCGATAAATCACTTGCTCATACTCAATCGCTTGAAAGCTAGGGTCGATGATGCCTTGTGTTTGTAACCAATTGAGCATACGAGCGGCTTCTTTTGGTGCATCTTCAGGTGTGATATCGGGGGCGACAAGGTGGCAAGTATCCATAAGAACCTTATTAATTAGAACCCATCAATGAGTAGGTCAATGGCTTTTTTGATACGTTCTCTTTCATCACTTAAATTTTTGATTTCTTTACCCAATAGAGATTTCGGCACAGCAGACATTAAGTGAGTCATTAAAATATAGTCATGACCAAGAATCGAAAGGCATGGGGTGAGTCTATCAGGTACTGGCTGATGTAATAAATCGCTATCATATAAAGGGATGACCAATCGAGTATTCAGAATATCAATAATATCACTTTGAATATCAACTAAGTAGGGAGCACGAATGGCATCGCCTCTATTTTGATAGAGATGGTATTGCATTAAAATTCCTTGTATTTGTCTGAGAGCAGCCCGTGCTCTTCGCTGATCCTATTAAGCTCATTGAAACCCGCAATGTTTTTTTCTTTCCACTTGATGGCTTCCACTTTTTTTAATTCTTCAGCTAATGCTTTACATAAGATGGCCGATAAATTTAATTTCGCTTGTTTGGCTTGCTCATATAGCTCGGGTGTTACGGTTACACTCACTGTTTTTTTAATCCTATGTGTTGCAAGGTTGCTCATGATAAATTCCTTATACACGTGTATTCACCCGTGTAAGCTATCACAGTTTCGTGTGAATATGGATATATTATCGCCATTTTTTCTCTGTGCGAGAAAAATAGGATTACCCGTTTTTTATTTGCCAAGCGCTTCGCAAAGTTGCTGTCTTCTTGTGCAATAGGCAAATAACCCCCTCGAACTGCGTCTATTTTCCACCATTGATTTTTTTACACTCTGTCATGCTATAGCGATAACTCGTATTTTCGCTAAATTTTGGAACCACGGTGTCCGACGAGAGTGATGTAGAAAAAACAGAAGAGCCCACCCCCCATAAAAAGCAAAAAGCCAAAGATGATGGGCAAATCGTTCGTTCAAAGGAACTTAGCTCGCTAATGATGATGTTGGCGGGTATTAGCTTGCTCTGGTTAAGTGGCGGGCACCTTGCGACACAACTTCGCCAAATTGCTCGCCAAGGTTTTATTTTTGATGGCCATTATTTGCAAAATACAGGCTTAATGATCAGCTACTTAGGACGTGTGGTTAGCGAAGCGCTATTTGCATTACTGCCTGTTATTGGCGGTTTGGCACTGGTGGGGATTTCCGCTTCATCGTTAGTGGGCGGGTTAGTGTTTAACAGTAAATTGATTAAGTTCGATTTAAAAAAGCTCAACCCAATAAAGGGGCTAAAACGTATTTTTTCAATGAATGCGCTATCGGAATTGTTTAAAGCAATTTTGAAGTCACTGTTTGTTGGGTTAGGCGCATATATTTTTTTATGGCAAAGCTGGCCTTCCTTACTGCATTTAGTGATGGAGTCGCCTGTTACCGCGCTCAGTAATGCCCTGCAAAAAGTGATTTTTGCGGGGTATTTGATTGTATTTTTACTCATCCCAATGGTGGCGTTTGATGTGTTTTACCAATTTCGTTCTCATTTGAAGAAATTGCGCATGAGCCGCCAAGAAATAAAAGATGAGTTTAAGCAGCAAGAGGGTGACCCGCACATTAAAGCTAAAATTCGCCAGCAACAGCGGGCGATAGCGCGAAATCGCATGATGTCAGATGTGCCACTTGCGGATGTGATAGTCACCAACCCGACGCACTATGCCGTGGCACTGAAATATGATGACAAGCGCATGGGCGCCCCAAAAGTGTTGGCAAAAGGCGCGGGTGTCATTGCGCAGCGCATTAAGGAAATTGGTGAGGAACACCGAATATTACAGTTAGAAGCACCGCCGCTTGCAAGGGCGTTATACCGCCACGCAGAGATAGGGCAAAGCATCCCTGTCGCGCTATATGCGGCGGTTGCGGAAGTTTTAGCATGGGTTTACCAACTGCGCCGTTGGCGTCGTGAAGGTGGGCTCAGACCAAAAAAACCGAAAAATTTACCAGTGCCACCGACGCTGGACTTTGCTGGAGATAACAATCGCGATGGCTAATTTGGCTGCACTTTTAAAATTGCCGAAAAACTTACAAGGAACGCAGTGGCAAATACTCGCGGGTCCGGTTCTTATCTTATTGATTTTGTCGATGATGGTATTGCCATTACCGGCATTTTTATTGGATTTACTGTTTACCTTTAATATTGCTCTTTCCATCATGGTGTTATTGGTGGCGATGTTCACCAAGCGGACACTCGATTTTGCTGCGTTTCCAACTATCTTGCTATTCGCTACGCTATTGCGCTTATCATTGAATATCGCATCGACACGAATTATTTTGTTAGATGGGCACACCGGGCCTGACGCCGCAGGGCGTGTGGTTGAAGCATTCGGTCACTTTTTGGTGGGCGGTAACTTCGCTATTGGTATCGTGGTCTTTATCATCCTAGTTTTGATTAACTTTATGGTTATCACCAAAGGGGCGGGGCGTATCGCCGAAGTGGGCGCTCGCTTTGTGTTGGATGGTATGCCGGGCAAGCAAATGGCTATCGATGCGGACCTTAATGCGGGGATTATCAGTGATGATGAAGCCAAAAAACGCCGTGCAGAAGTAACTCAAGAAGCGGACTTTTATGGTTCGATGGATGGTGCGAGTAAATTCGTGCGCGGGGATGCTATCGCGGGGATCATGATTATGGTGATCAACGTGGTGGGCGGGTTAATCGTCGGTGTGGGTCAACACAATATGTCGTTGGGGGATGCGACTAGCGCCTATACCTTGCTGACCATTGGTGACGGCCTTGTCGCACAAATTCCAGCACTAATTATTTCTACCGCAGCAGGGGTTATCGTGACTCGCGTTGCGACAGATGAAGACGTTGGCGAACAGATGGTGAACCAGCTGTTCAATAACCCGCGAGTGATGTGGTTAAGTGCAGGTGTTTTGGGCCTGATTGGTCTTATACCGGGCATGCCAAACTTTGTCTTCTTACTATTCACTGCGGCACTGGCGGGGCTGGGATGGTATTTAGTGCGTAAATCCCAACAGCCGGAAAGTGCGAAAGGAGATAACAGCCAAGCTCTGCATTTCCAAGAAGCCAATAAAGTAGTGGAAGCCACGTGGGACGATGTCCAATTAGAAGACTTATTGGCGATGGAAGTGGGTTACCGATTGATCCCACTGGTGGATAACGACCAACAGGGCGAATTACTCGGTCGCTTGCGCGGTTTACGCAAAAAATTTGCCCAAGAGATAGGGTACTTACCGCCAGTTGTCCATATTTGTGACAACTTAGCCCTTTCTCCCTGTGAATATCGCATTTTAATTAAAGGTGCAGAAGTTGGGCGTGGTGAAGCACAACCTGGACGCAGTTTAGCCATTGATCCGGGTAATGCAGCGGGGACGTTGCAAGGTGATGCCACTAGAGAGCCTGCCTTTGGTTTACCTGCGGTTTGGATTGATGATGATTTACGCGAAGAAGCGCAAATTCAAGGGTATACCGTGGTTTCGGCAAGTACGGCGGTGGCGACACACTTTAACCAAATCTTACTGCAAAACTCGAGCACACTGTTTGGTCGGCAAGAAGCGCAAATGCTGTATGACCGCGTGAAAAAAGAGATGCCAAAACTGGCGGATGACCTTATCCCAGATACGATTTCATTAACGATTTTGCACCGCGTTTTACAAAATTTATTAATGGAAGATGTGGTGATCCGCGATATGCGCACCATTATTGAGACATTAGCGGAAATGGCAGGGGAAAATGGGGAGCAAAAAGATACTGATTACCTCACGTCGCAAGTGCGCATAGCACTCGGTCGTGCAATTACTCAGCAGTGGTTTGGTAATGCAGAGGAAATTCAAGTGATTGGGCTAGATGCAGGGCTGGAGCAAATTCTTCTGCAAGCCGCGAAAAATGGCGGTGGATTAGAGCCAAACCTTGCGCAGTTTATCCAAACGCAAGCGGAGCAAGCGGTTTCTCACCAAGAGGCGATGGGGGCTCCGAATGTCTTGCTCGTGAACCATGCGCTGAGATTAATTCTGTCGCGCTTCTTGCGCCGCAGCCTGCCACAATTGGTGGTGATGTCGAATTTAGAAATGACAGACCACCGTAAAATTAGGATGACCTCAATGATTAGTGGTAGTTGATAAGAGGCTTTATTCGCCAAGGCTAATTACGAAGATGTTGAGATAAAAGGAGCGGGTCGATTCTTATCAAGCCGCTCTTTTTTTGTATACCTCATACGGAGAGTTTAACCTGAATTCGGATTTACTTTTATTCAAACTATGGTAATTTTTACTATAGTAAAAATTATGGGAGCTATGGATGGCTATCTATAAAACGAAGATGTTCAATAACAGCATCAAAAAGATAAATATTAGTGATTTTGAATTAATTAATGCGGCAATGGATGTGTTTGCAGGCCAATATGAAGCCCATCTTGGTGGTGGCGTTATCAAAAAGCGTTTGCCACTACAAGGAAAAGGTAAAAGCGGAGGCGTTAGAACGCTTATTTTTTATAAGCAGGGGCGGCACTTATTTTTTGCTGATGCTTGGCTGAAATCGCGTTTAAATGCAAAAGGAACCAAAGAAATTGAGGACGATACCCTCGAATCTTATAAAGATATCGCGAAGGTACTTTTGCAATTAGATGATGATAAAATAGTGAAAATGCTAAACGCTAACCTGTTAGTGGAGGTTAATTATGAATAATAAAATGAATGAATTACTGCAATTTGCAGAAGACATGGAAGCGGTTGGTGTTACCGATGATAGTGCTGCACGGCGTATTGAAGCACGAATAAAAGCCAAAGAACTCAAAGCTAAGTTTGCCCACCCTAAACCAATGACAGGGGAAGATATTAAGCGTATCCGTGAGCAAAATAATATCTCACAATCTTCCCTTGCGCTGATCTTAAATATGACAAAAGAGAGTGTATCTAAGTGGGAAAGAGGAGAGATTAAGCCTAATGGCGCGGCATTGAGGCTTCTCACAATGATAGATGAGAGAATGTTTATTATTTAATTAATATTTTTTAAATAAACTATTCTGCAAATTAAATCGAAATTTTCTTACCTAAAACAGGGCGTTTTGATTCTAAGCCATCGGCGCCATAGGTTGATTGATTATTGTGTTTTTTGACAAAATTAAGGCGCTGAGTATTGAGCTCAATGTGTAATTGCAGCATTTGATGATTACGATAATTCAGCTCTTTTAGGTCAATGGTTAACACTTTGATTGCTTCCCATAGCCCAGCCAAGGCAGCATTGCCTTCGTAGGGAGCGGTTATTTCGGCCTGTGACTCAAGCTGCAAGCGATGGGTTTCACCATGGCCGATAGCGGCAACTAGAAAGCGTTTTTGCTCTGTCGCTTCTTGAAAAGGGGACGGCGGCACACGGTGATAACCTAACAAAATTTCTTCATTTTTCATCACAATTTGCAGTGATTGCAAATGAGAAAGCTGCTGTTCGAGTAAGATCAGTAATTCATCAATCATAGCGGTTATTTATTTCATTGATAACATGCATTCATGGGCATCACGCAAAATGCCATCAGCAATTTTCCCCGTGTCCATGGTTAGGGTGCCATCTTTGATAGCTTGCTTAATTTTTTCGACTTTTGCGGTATCGATATCAGAGGCTTGGGGCTGCAAAAGTTTTTTTTGTAGCTCGCTCGGCGCAAAAGTACTTTCTTTAATGGTGACATCGGCAGCAACTTTTTTATCGCGCATCGGGGCAGCCGCATCTTGAGGATCACGGGTTGTTACCTGAGTCAGTGAAGAAATTGCAGGGGTTTGCTCAATAGCCATAATGTGTTTTCCTATTCCCGATTTTTATCATATGAGAGTTATCGGCGTATTTTGTGGGATCTTTAGTGTTTATAGTGTTACAAAATATTGCCTTTATTCGTCATATTCCAAGCCGCTTCTGCGTTAACTTACGCTCATTCGCACTAGTCACTTACTTATGTAAGCTCCTAGCGACTCATTCACTTGTCGCCTTGATACGACTTGAACTATTTAGAATAAAGGTTCATTTTGAGTGAGTTAACATCAAAAACAGACTCGTCGTATTCGGTCTTGGTAGCATTTATTTTAATGCGATATTAACACTGCCATTCTCTTGTGCTAACCCATTGACCACTTGACCATTGAGTAATCTTACACGAATATTTTGCCCAATGGTGGCATTATTAATGGCGCGTCCCTCATACTTCACCGAGAAATTATCGCCATTAGCAAAAACAAATACGGTTTGACCCGCTTTGATGGCCCAAGGTTGTCTCACCATTGATTTTGTGAATGTTTGCCCTGCTGTAATTGTGCGTAGTGCGATTGCGCCTCGTAATGCCATTTTGTCCGTACTGGCACCCGCAGGTAATTTATGGAGCAGGCCTTTTTTTGTGCCAATATCAACAAACTCAATGGTTTCTCCACGGTTTAAATTACGGGTTGCGACATAATATTGCCCGGTGACATTGACCGTGAGTTGCAGAAATTGTTTTTTCTTTCCACATTGCACGGGCACGGACACATTTCCCATATTGCGTCCACCTATGGGTGGGCTAATCTGCGGCTTATCACAGTTTGGCCATTTTTCAATTGGCGTTTTTATCTCAATAGAAACGTGGTTATTTTTGCCATGTACTTGGCGAAAATAGTTGTTGATATCTTGTGGTAGAGACGCGTGGGATAACGCGGATGTAAAGCTTAATCCACTGATTATCATGCAATAGGTTAACTTTTTAAGATTAGCCATCAGGTTGCTGCCTCCTTTATCAACATACTTTTTCACGCTTGCAGTTTACCCACCTCTTTCATAATGAATGAGCCAAATAGGTCAATTATTTTGCCTTTATCCCGC
Source organism: Providencia sp. UF-224 (assembly GCF_058245955.1). Lineage (NCBI taxonomy): Bacteria > Pseudomonadati > Pseudomonadota > Gammaproteobacteria > Enterobacterales > Morganellaceae > Providencia > Providencia sp. UF-224. Next base: position 38,904 of record NZ_JBSICC010000012.1, read on the forward strand.
CATTAGATTTTTTAGTAGACCGCTAAGATATGCACGTCGAATTTTAACTTTCGTCCTCTCTTGATGGGTTTTACTAATTGAGGGGGGGGAATATAACGAGCGTTCGTAGTCAACATCGCTATACATCCATTAAGGATCATCATGATTGATAAATTAAATGCCACGTTTGCCTTCCAGCAGCAGGCGTTGTCAATACGTGAAGCTAGGCAAACTGTTCTGGCTTCCAATATTGCTAATGCGGACACACCGGGTTATCAGGCGCGGGATATTGATTTTAATCGTCAACTCCAACAAGCAATGGATAAAGGCGCGGTGAATGGCAAGGGTGTGGCGCTGGCGGTAACTGCCAAAGGCCATATCGAAGGTCGCGGCATCAAAGCCCCAAATATGGATTTGAAATACCGTGTGCCTTACCAAACCTCAATGGATGGTAACACCGTCGATATGGATATTGAACGCAGTCAATTCGCCGATAACACCCTGAAATATCAGGCTGATCTTACATTTATTAATAGCCGCGTTAAAAGCATGTTGGCTGTTCTACAGCAAGGGTAATCATTATGGCCTTACTGAGTATTTTTGACATTTCAGCGTCTGCATTAACCGCCCAGTCTCAGCGTTTAAACGTCAGCGCAAGCAACATGGCTAATGCTGAAAGTATCGCGGGACCAGATGGCCAGCCGTATCGTGCCAAACAAGTGGTTTTCCAAATGGCACCGCAAGGCCGCCATGAAGTCGGTGGCGTAAAAGTCAGTGAACTGATTGAAGACCCCGCACCACCGCGTATGGAATACAAGCCTGGTCATCCTTTAGCGGATGAAAAAGGCTATGTGCAAATGCCTAACGTGGACATGGTGGGCGAAATGATTAACACCATTTCGGCTTCTCGTAGCTACCAAGCCAACTTAGAAGTGATGAATACAGCAAAAACTTTGCTGCAAAAAACACTGACTATCGGCCAGTAACGGAGGTACTAAATGGGGATTGCAGCCACGATGTACGATTCATTGGACAATACCACAGCAGGGCCAGAGCCTGCGGCGAGTAATGTGCCAAAGAAAAGTCAAAGTGACGACATGCGTGACACTTTCTTAAAAATGATTGTGACGCAAATGCAAAACCAAGACCCAACTAAGCCGATGGAAAATACCGACTTAACCAGTCAATTGGCCCAAATTGCCACGCTGGAAAGTATGAACAAACTCAGTGATAACGTGAGTGGTATTTCCCAACAAATTGGCTCAGGGCAATCACTACAAGCGACAGCGCTGGTGGGCAAAGGCGTACTTATCCCTCGCAATGAAATCATTTTAGCCCCGCTCAAAAAAGAGAGTTCGGGTGAAAATAGCAATGTAACGAAACCATCAAACCCGTTACCCGATGAAGGGATTAGCCCTAACAGCCCATCAACTGCGACGTTGAGCAATCAAAACACCTCAGAAGAGGGCGGCGAAGAGCCGAAATCTGAATTTATTTCATCGCCATTTGGTTTCTTTTTACCAAAATTGGCCGATAGCGTTGAAATTACCATTCGCGACAAAAACAAAATGGTTGTGCGAACCATCACCTATGACTCTGAAGTCAAACCCGACATTTATGACATGGCGTGGGATGGTTTGGACAACAACGGCAACTTAGTCACCGATACGAAAGGGAAATATTACTTTGATGTGAGAGCTATCAGAAACGGGGCTGAAGTTGAAGTCACGAAACTGGGCTATACCCGCGTCAACGGTGTGACACCGGGTTCTGACGCGCCATTATTAGATGTTGGCATTGGGCAAAGTGTGCCCCTTAGCAGCATCTTCAAAGTTTACCCTTCTTCTTAATTTTTACCCCCAATACTCATGGAGAAAATATGTCTTTTTCACAAGCAGTCAGTGGCTTAAATGCAGCATCCGCGGGGCTCGATTCAATTGGTAATAACATTGCCAACTCCGCAACCAACGGCTTTAAAGGCGCAACCACCTCATTTGCAGATATGTTCGCAGGTTCAGGTGTTGGCCTTGGTGTTAACGTTGCTGCTGTCACACAAAACTTTAAAGATGGCCCAATTACACGTACAGATAGACCAACAGACGTGGCGATTTCAGGCAGCGGATTTTTTCGCGTTCAAGACAAAAATGGCGATACCTATTACAGCCGTGATGGTCAGTTTCAACGGGACAAAAGCGGCAACTTGGTCAATAACCAAGGCATGGTGGTAACAGGCTACCCTGCGAGTGTCGATGAAAAAGGCAATATCACCATTCAAAGCGGTGGTGTCCCTGAAGCACTAAATATCCCAACAGATATGATGGATGCGAAAAAATCGGAATTAGCCAAGTTAACCATCAACTTGAATTCAGAAGACAAAATCAAAGATAAAGCCTTTGATGTCAATAAGCCTGACGATTCATCAACCTATAACTTTAGCACTACGATGACGGCATACGATAGCCAAGGTAACACCCATGAAATCTCCGTGTATTTTGTTAAAAATGCGGATAATCAATGGACGGCGTATGCGAAAGATGCCAGCGAAACCTCAGCTACAGAACTTGGCAAATTAGAGTTTGATGGTAACGGAAAGTTAAAAGATGCAGACCAAGCCACATTTGCTTTCAATTATAACGGCTTGAACGGTGCAGATAACGGTGTTTTAAACGTTGATCTAAGCAAAACTCGCCAACAAAAAGTGAGTGAGTCTTCCGTCAGTGCCATTGATGTTGATGGCTTCCCTGCGGGTGAATACACCAGTTTTAAAATTGAAGATAACGGCTTAATCGTTGCTAACTACTCAAACCAACAAAAACGCGTGGTTGGGCAAGTGGCGCTTTCTGCGTTTGCTAACCCAAATGGTTTAGTTTCCCAAGGGGGCAACGTTTGGGCTTCTTCAAATGCATCGGGTAACCCGATGGATGGCGTTCCGGGTGTGGGGCAATTCGGTAAATTAACCAGTGGCGCGTTGGAATCTTCAAACGTGGATATGAGCCAAGAGCTGATCAGCATGATTGTAATGCAGCGTAATTACCAATCGAACGCGCAGACCATCAAAACCCAAGACCAAATGTTACAAACGCTGGTTAACTTACGATAAGCCTAGAGGGTGGCCATGGATCACGTCATTTATACCGCAATGGGGGGAGCACGCCATGCGCTTGAGAACCAAGCGGTGGTTTCCAACAATATTGCCAATGTGTCTACCGCAGGGTTTAAAGCGCAGCTCTCAGCCATGCGCGCTGTGCCCGTGAATGGGGATAGCGCACAAACCAGAACCTTGGTGGTGTCTTCAACGCCCGGCGCCGATATGAGCCAAGGGCCGCTGAACTACACAGGTAAGCCAACGGATGTTGCGTTAAACGATAAGCACTTTTTAGCCGTTGAATTAGCCGACGGGACAGAAGCCTATACCCGTAATGGGAATATCCAAATTTCGGGCGACGGTGAGCTAGTGATTGGCGAGCGCCGCCTTCAAGGGGATGGCGGGCCGATTAACGTTCCTCAGAACGCAGAAATCACCATCGGTATGGACGGCACCATTACCGCATTGCTGGCGACAGATCCGCCGACGATGTTAGGGCAGATTGGTCGCCTAAAAGTGGTGGAAGCACAGCCGCAAGACTTGATCCGCGGGGAAGATGGATTATTCCATTTATCTCCTCAAGGGCAGGCGACCAATGGCAACGTGTTGCCGCTGAGTGACCGTGCCATTGTGACGTCTGGTGTGATTGAGGGAAGTAACGTCAATGCCGCAGAAGCGATGGTGTCAATGATAGCCAATGCAAGGCATTTTGAAATGCAAATGAAAGTGGTTCGCAGCGCGGATGAAAATGCCCAGCGTGCTAACCAATTGCTTGCCGTCAGCTAAATTCAGTAAGGAATAATTATGATCCGTTCATTATGGATTGCAAAAACGGGGCTTGATGCTCAACAAACTAACTTAGACGTTATTTCCAATAACTTGGCAAACGTTAGCACCAATGGTTTTAAACGCCAACGTGCGGTTTTTGAAGATTTAATGTACCAAAACATTCGCCAGCCGGGTGCGATGAGCTCAGAGCAAACATCATTGCCATCAGGGCTACAGCTGGGGACAGGGGCACGCCCCGTCGCGACGATGCGAATTCATGGTCAAGGCGCATTGAATAAAACGGGTACCACCACGGATATCGCGATTAAAGGCCAAGGTTTTTTACATGTGCAAATGCCTGACGGTACTGACGCTTATACCCGTGATGGCGCCTTACAGCCTAACCAAGATGGCCAGTTAGTCACCTCCAGCGGCTATCAAATCGTCCCTGCGATCACCATCCCAGATAATGCCAACAGTTTAACGATTGGGCGTGATGGTACGGTATCTGTCACCGTTTATGGCGATAGCCAACCACAGCAAATCGGCCAAATTACACTGACCACCTTCATCAACGATGCAGGCTTGGAAAGTATGGGGGAAAACCTCTATATGGAAACCGCGAGCTCAGGTGCGCCGAATGAAAGTGCCCCGGGAACCAACGGTGCCGGTCTGCTTTATCAAAATATGCTAGAAACCTCGAACGTGAACGTCGCCGAAGAGTTGGTCAATATGATCCAAACTCAGCGTGCTTACGAAATTAACAGTAAGGCTGTTTCGGCATCAGACCAAATGCTACAGCGTTTAACGCAACTGTAATTGGTTTTGTATCGGCGCTCATCGGGTTTGTTGTGAGCGCCCTATGAAAGACATCTCTTTGGGATGAAACAACGTACACAGCAGCAAAAGAGTAGCATAATGATTGAAAGCGGCCTTATTTCCCAACAGCAAAAAACAGCGTTGCAGATGCGTTTTACTGCACCTAAACAGGTATGGTTACTTGCCGTTTTGGTTTTAGCCACCAGCGGTTGTGCTCACATTCCATCTCGTCCGTTAGTGGATACACAAACGACAGCTATTCCTTCTGCCCCGACAGCACCGTCACCGAACGGCTCTATCTTCCAAAGTGCGCAGCCCGCTTATTACGGCTATCAACCCCTTTTTGAAGATAGGCGACCGCGCAATATTGGCGATATTTTGACCATTAATTTGCAGGAAAACGTCAGTGCCAGCAAAAATTCCTCTGCCAATGCAAATCGTAGCGGCAAAACCGGTTTCCTCGCCGCGATATTGCCCGGCTTTATGCAAGGGTGGATTGGTGGCAATAACACTGAATTGGATATCAAAGGAAACAGTGACTTTAGTGGTAAAGGTGGCGCAAACGCCAATAACACCTTTAAGGGAACGATTACGGTGACCGTCGACCAATTACTGGCGAACGGCAATTTGCATGTGGTGGGTGAAAAACGCATCGCCATTAACCAAGGCACAGAATCTATTCGTTTTTCGGGGGTCGTCAACCCACGAACTATCGGCTCAGACAACCATGTGAGCTCCACACAAGTGGCAGATGCTCGCATTGAATATGTTGGCGATGGGTATATTAACGAATCGCAAAATATGGGCTGGCTACAACGCTTTTTCTTAAATGTTTCGCCTTATTAATTAAACATTAGCGAGTAACGGCCGAGAGAATTCAATGAAAAACAACGTATTAATTTTGCTATCACTGTTTTGCCTTTTTACCTTTTCGGCGCACAGTGAGCGTATTAAAGACTTAACTACTGTTCAAGGTGTGCGTGATAACGCCTTGATTGGTTACGGTTTAGTGGTGGGCTTAGATGGCACGGGTGACCAAACTATGCAAACGCCGTTTACCACGCAAAGTTTGAACAACATGCTGTCCCAGATGGGGATCACCGTTCCACCGGGCACCAATATGCAGCTCAAAAACGTGGCCGCGGTGATGGTTACGGCAAAACTGCCGCCTTTTGCACGTACAGGGCAATCGGTGGATATCGTGGTCTCCTCCATGGGGAACGCCAAAAGCTTACGTGGCGGCACGCTCTTAATGACGCCATTAAAAGGCGTCGATGGGCAAATCTATGCCATGGCACAGGGCAACATCTTAGTGGGTGGCGCAGGTGCGAGTGGTGGTGGCAGTAGCATCAAAGTCAACCAACTGAATGGTGGGCGCATTACTGGCGGGGCAACCATTGAACGGGAACTGCCAAGTAGTTTTGGCCAAAGTGGCGCCATTAACCTGCAATTAAACGAAGATAGCTTCACATTGGCGCAAGATATCGCGGATGCAGTCAATCGAATGGGCGGAATGGGAACGGCTAGCGCGTTGGATTCCCGTACAGTGCAATTATTAGTGCCAGCCAATAACCGCGACCAAGTCCGTTTCCTCGCGCGAGTCCAAGAATTGAATGTTCGCACCCCAATGGCTGAAGCGAAAGTGATATTAAATTCACGGACAGGCTCGGTGGTGATCAACCGTAGTGTGACACTGGAAAGCTGCGCGGTGGCGCATGGCAGTTTGGCTGTCACAGTGGAAAGACAAACCCAAGTTAGCCAGCCAGATACGCCATTTGCGGGCGGGCAAACCGTGGTAACCCGTAACACCAGTGTTGGCGTACAAGACCGTGGCGGCGCATTGCAAAAAGTGAATGCCAGCGTACAACTCAATCAAGTGATCCAAGCCTTGAATACATTAGGGGCAACACCAAACGACTTAATGTCGATTTTGCAAGCGATGGAAAGCGCAGGTTGCTTACGTGCGAAATTGGAGATTATCTAATGGGTGATATGCAGCTATTGCAAGGTGCGGCGTTCGATTTACAGTCACTGAGTCAGTTAAAGGGCGAGTTGAATAAAAACACAGAGCAAGGGCTGCGCCAAGTCACGCAGCAATTGGAAGCAACATTTGTCCAAATGATGCTAAAAAGCATGCGTGACGCACTCCCGCAGGATGGGTTGTTTTCCAATGATCAAACGCGCATGTTGACCAGTATGTATGACCAACAAATCGCCCAAGACCTCTCCCAAAAAGGGTTAGGTTTTGGGGAGATGATGTACCAACAACTGACCCGCGACCAACACACGTCAAGCGCCCCAAATTCCAACAGCTTACTGCCGTTTGATGAAAAAACGGTGCAATCCTTGCCGCCATTTAATATGGAACAGATGATGCGCCATTTTGCTCCGATGGGGGACGCGCTTTCTGCACCCTTGCAAAAAATCAAAGCGTTATCACTCAACAGCAGCAACTTTATCAGCCGTTTACTTGAACCAGCCAAAGCGGCGAGCAAAGACAGTGGCATTTCCCATTTTCTGGTATTAGCGCAAGCGGCGCTAGAAAGCGGCTGGGGGCAACGTGAAATTTTAAAAATGGATGGAAAAACCAGCCATAACTTATTTGGGATTAAAGCGGGGAAAAGCTGGCAGGGGCCCGTCACCAATATTATGACGACGGAAGTGATCAACGGCCAAACGGTTAAAATGCGCGATGATTTTCGTGTGTATGGCTCCTATGAAGAAGCCATCGCAGATTACATCAGTTTATTGACGGATAACCCGCGTTATAAAGACGTCAAAAAAGCGCCAACCCCTGAGATTGCGGCTCGCCGTTTACACCAAGCAGGTTATGCCACCGACCCGGGGTATTCTGACAAATTAATTACATTAATTAACCAGATACGAGGCCACCAATCTGCGGCGAATACCTCCGCATCACGGGCGGTGCAGGCCTATACCATCGACTTAAACGATATTTTCTAAAAACACGGAATTTATACGAGTTAGGGCTAAATAATTACGCCGATTTTCCGATAACTAAACATGCTCTAAATAATTTGAGTTGCTATCGCCGACATTGTGTCAGCCAATGAACGCGATACGCACCCAGAACAGGAAAGCTTATGCTGAACAATGTAATGAATAATGCGCTCAGTGGTGTGAACGCTGCACAAGGCGGGTTAAGTGTGATTTCTAACAACTTAGCCAACGCAGGTGTAGGGTATTATCACCGCCAAAGTGCTGTTTTCGGGGAGAATCCCGGTACGATGACACCGAGTGGCTATTTTGGTAACGGCACTTATTTCAGCCATGTTCGCCGTGAGTTTGATGAATTTATCAATGCGCAGTACAGCCAAGCTCGTGCTCGCAGTGGTGACTACGAAGCGTACGTTAAGAACTGTAATAAAGTCGATGATTTGCTAACTAATGATATCGAAGATATTTCCAGCAATATTGGCAGCTTCTTTACCTCATTGGATGCGGCGACGAGCGATGCCAGCGATAAAACATTAATTGATGTTTTCCTTGGCAACTCCAATGCACTGGTAAGTCAATTTAAAGAAGCGGACAGACGCCTGCAAGAAATGGAACGAGATGTTAATCGCCAAATCGAAAACAAGGTGAAAGACATCAATATCTACGCTGAAAAAATTGCCGGTTTAAACCAGCAGATTTCCCGCGTACGTTCTGTCAGTGGCTCTGAACCGAATGATTTACTCGATGTGCGCGACCGTTTAGTTAACGAGGTCAACTCGTTAATTGGCGTTAAAGTGATTGAGCAAAACGGCAACTATAACGTCACGTTTGCCAATGGCTTACCGTTAGTCACAGGCGAAAAAGCGAACCGTTTAGAAGCCGTTCCATCCTCAAAAGATGACATCCGCTTTAGCGTTGGTTTCGTTGGTGCAAATGGCCAAGCCCGTGAAATTCCAGATGAATCTTTCCGTGGTGGCGAGCTAAGCGGTATTTTGCGTTCACGCCAAGAGGTTATCGACCCTGCGTATCAAAAACTCAATAAGCTTGCACTGGTTTTTGCCACCAAATTCAATGAAGTCCACAGCAAAGGCTATGATGCCAGCGGTACAACGGGTGAGAACTTCTTTGAAATCGGTAAAGGCAATGTGGTGAGCAATACCCACAATACAGGCAAAGCCGATTTTGACTTGAAATACAGTGATGTTTCCAAAGTCACAGGCAGTAATTATGAAATTCGCTTTGGTGATGACGGCTGGAATGTGACGCGTTTACCCGAAGGCACGAAAGTGGCTTTAGACGACGACTCAACAGCAACCATGCTGAAATTTGATGGTATCGAAATCAACATCAGCAATAGCAGCGCACAAAAAGGCGATTCATTCCTCGCAAAACCTGTGAATGGCGTGATTAATGGCATGCAAACGCTGATTAATGATGCAAGCAAATTTGCTGGCGCAGGCAGTAAAGACAGTGGCCCAGGTGATAACGAAAACATCAAAGAACTCGTCAAATTACAAGACCAAAAACTGATTGATGGCGGCTCAACGTTTTCTGACTTCTACGCGACACTCGTCAATGATGTAGGAAGCAAAACCAAGCAAGCGCAGATTGACGCTGAAACGCAAAACAAAATGACCGAGAGCTTCTATGAGCAAGAGCAAGCTATCTCTGGTGTGAATATGAACGAAGAAAGTATTCAAATGCAGAAAATCACTCAGTTTTTCAACGCCAATGCACAAGTGTTGAAAACCGTGGACGATTTGTTTAATGCGCTGATGCGTGCGTTCTAAGTTTTAGCGACATAATAAGGATTTAGCGATGCGTTTAAGCACAAATATGATTTACCACCAACGCTTACAGGATATGAATAATTCCCAAGCGCGTTGGATGGAAGCAGGTAGCCAATTAGCGTCAGGTAAGCGCGTGGCCAAACCGTCGGATGACCCGCAAGCGTCATCCCAAGCGGTGCGAATTAACCAAGCAGAAACCCGCAACCAGCAATACGTTGCTACCCGTGGATTTGCGAAAACGGGTATGACATTGCAAATGAGTATTTTGACTCAAATGACGGATGTCACCACGCAAATTGATACCACGATTATTCAGGCCTCTAACCAAGGTGGTTTGAGTGATAAAGACCGCAATACTCTCGCTGAGCAATTAACCGGTTTAAAAGAGCAGCTAGTCGCGCTGGGTAACTCCACCGACGGTAATGGCCGCTATATTTTTGCGGGTTTTAAATCGGATAAACCGCCTTTTGAAATTAACGCAGATGGTGATGTGCTCTATCACGGTGGTGATAAAGCGGTGATGCAAAATGTCTCCAGCGACCGTGAAATGACGACCTATTTTACGGGTGCTCAGGTATTTGATACAGACAGCAGCAATGTAGTCAATGTTTTCAAAGCATTGAATGCCGGTATCGCTGCCCTGAAAATCCCACAGCAAGACGCGCCTCAAGCAGATTTAGACCGCGCTCAAGCAGGGATGGATGAAGCAAACCGCGGCATTAAAACAGCTCTCGACCAAATTTCCAATATTGAAGCGAAACAAGGTTTACAGCTGCAAGAAATTGATAAATTGGATTTCTTAGCGGACACGCGTTCGATTCAAAATGCTGCTCGTAAAAGTGAGTTACTTGAGACCAATTGGACAGGTACCACAACGGACTATTATAAAGAAAAAGCGATGTTTGAAGCTTCACAAAGTATTTTTAAAGATTTAAACAGCATGTCGTTATTCGGTAGTCGTTAATCATCTCAATATTGAGTTCTACTCAACCGCGCTTTGCCGTCATTGGAGCGCGGTTTTTTGTTTTTTGGGCTTTCCTCAACGAATGTGAAAACTAAGTTGTGCTATCCTAAATTTACCCTTTATTTTTTGCTCTTTAAAAATACAAGTTAAAACAGCATGTTATGAATTCGATATAAAAAGAAGGTATTTCTCTGTTTTTATCGATAAAGGTTTGTTGTGATTCGCTTTAGTTCTGATATTTTATAGTTCACTGCCGTACAGGCAGCTTAGAAATCAGAACATTCAATATGAGCAATTCAAGCTTTGTTCACTGCCGCATAGGCAGCTCAGCCCTACGGCTTAGAAGGGCGTTGCTTACCATAAAATCTATTCACCTCATCCTATTCACTGATCAATTATTAACTTCACCTATCAATAATTGATATTTATTGAAGTGAATTTCTTGATTAGGTTAGTGATGTATTTAACACGAAATACATCTTGTCACTATCTCGTAATAGCTTAGAAATGAAACAAGATACGGGTATTTATCACTGCCATGCAGGCAGCTTCAACTACAGCAACAACCCTGAAACAAGAAACGGGTTTTAACAGTTTAATAAGGGGGAATTATATGGAAATCATCATCAATTTTTCTTGGTTTACGTTAATTATCAGGTTCAAAAAAGGGTTCTGATAATGCGTGAATAGGTCATTAACCAAATATCAATACTCAAACAAACAAATTAAACATCAGTGAAAGTTGCTCGAACGCTTGGTGAATAAGGCGTTCGGTATAACGGGGGAGGATGGAGATAATTAACCCTAACATGCTGATACCGATGGTCAAGGTGAGCGGGAAACCAACCACGAAAACAGACAGTTGTGGGGTCATACGGTTGAGAATACCCAGCGCGAGGTTGAGGATCAAAAACAGGGTGATAAAGGGCAGGGCTAACATTAACCCATTAATAAATATAGTGTTTGCAAATTGTGCAAATACCCAAAAACCGTCGCGGTTAAGGGGATTGGTTTGAATGGGGATCAGCTCAAATGAGTTCACGACAATATAAATCAGCCATAAATGCCCATCAAAGGCGAGAAACAACAAAATCGTGATCACATTGAAAATACGCCCTAAAATTGGCATGTTTGGGCCACCGGTTGGGTCAAAAAAGGTGGCGAACGATAACCCCATCTGTAAACCAATTACTTCCCCCGCATGACGAACGGCGGCAAATGCCATTTGCATCGTTAGGCCCATTGCGACACCTATCACCATTTGTTGCACAATTACCCATAAGCCCATTGCTGAAAATAATGGAATATTCACGACGGGAAGTTGCGGGGAAACAATTAACACGACAAAAAAGGCGAGGGCAACGCGAACTTTGGTAATGGACTGTTTTTCATTGAAAAAAGGCGCTGTACCCAGCAGCGCTAAGAGGCGTATAAACGGGTAAAAACCTTGGCTGAGCCAAAGGGTCAGGGTTTCGCTGGTAATGGTTAACATCGTTAGCCAATCATAAAGGGTAAATTACTGAGCAACGTACGCATGTAATCAATCAATAGATTGAGCATCCATGGGCCAGCAATAATGATCACCGAAATTACCGACAAAATTTTGGGGATAAAAGATAACGTCATCTCGTTAACTTGGGTCGCGGCTTGTAGCAAGCTGATAATCAAACCCGCTGCGAGGGCGGCAAGTAATAGCGGCGCTGCTAGCATCAACGCAATTTTCATCGCTTCTGTTCCCATCGCCATTACGGATTCAGGTGTCATAATTGCTCCTAATTAAAAAAGCTTTGCGATAATGAGCCAAGCAATAATTGCCAGCCATCGACGAGAACAAATAACATCAGCTTAAATGGCAATGAAACCGTTGCGGGGGGAACCATCATCATCCCCAATGCCATCAATACGCTGGCGACCACTAAGTCAATGATCAAAAACGGAATAAAAATCGTAAAGCCAATCTGAAAGGCAGTTTTTAGCTCACTGGTAATAAACGCTGGGACTAAAATGCGCAGCGGCACGTCTTTGGCTTCTTGGATATCGCCCACTTTGGCGATACGGGCGAATAAGGCAAGGTCAGATTCACGGGTTTGCCCTAACATAAAGGTACGCAGTGGCGCAGTGCCTTTTTCCAGCGCCGTTTCAAGGCTGATCTTATCTTCGCTAAAGGGTTGATACGCTTCACGATAGACTTGGTCTGCCACAGGGGACATTACGAAAAACGTTAAAAACAGCGCTAAGCCAAGTAACACTTGGTTAGGTGGGGCCGATGGTGTCCCTAATGCGTTTCGCAGTAGCCCCAGCACGATAATGATGCGCGTAAAGCTGGTCATCATTAACAGTAAAGCGGGAATAAAGCCTAATAGCGTTAAAAACAGTAAAGTTTGGACAGGTAATGACCAAGTTTGCCCGCCATCCGCCAAACTGTGGCTGATAACCGCGGGTAATGCTGCAAAAGCAGTATTAGGTAAAGCAAACAGAAGCGCAGCAACGAACAGCGAGTTTTTTACAGGTAACATGCGAGCTTCCGGCTACTTATACAAAGGAGTCACTGACGCCGCAAGGTTCGCAGCATCTTGTTTTTTCTTGAAAACAGATTGGAATGTCAGTGGCTCATTGGTTGAAACGGGCAAATGTTCAGTTTGTGCAGGGTATTGATGCAGCACATTGATACTTTGCGCTGTCACCCCGAGAACTAAACATTCGTTATTCACTTCGACCACCACAACCCGTTCTTTATTGCCTAACGAGCAACTGCTTTTGACTTTCACCAGTGAGTCTTTGCCAAATTTCTTCGGCGCGAACCCTAGCTTTTTCACCAACCAAGCACCAGCTAGGATCAGCAAAATAATACCGCCGAGCGAACCTGAAATTTGCACCAAGCTATCGTTTTGGTTAATGGCGGGTGCATTTGGTTCACTGTGCGCAATCGTATTGGATAAAAATGGCGCCGTTTGCGCTGGCGTCACTGGCTCGATTTGCGAAAACATCGTCATTGGCAATTGCCCTTGTATCTTAACGGCTTAAGCGGCGCATACGTTCTGATGGCGTAATGATGTCAGTAATTCGAATACCGTAATTATCTGAAACCACGACCACTTCACCCTGCGCAATTAAATAACCGTTGATTAAAATATCCAGTGGCTCGCCCGCTAAACCGTCTAAAGACACCACGGAACCTTGGGATAAACTCAGCAGCTTTTTAATGGTCATTTTTGTGCGACCCAGTTCAACCGATAGGCGAACGGGAATATCCATAATCATGTCGATATCGGATAACTGATTTAATGGGTTTTGCCCATCAAAGTTATCAAAGGCCTGTGCACCAGCAGAGGCGGATTCCGCTTTTTTTTGCTGTTCTAACGCTTCAGCCCACAGGTCTTCACTGTCGTGATTGGTTGATGCATCAGGAGAGTTCTTCGCCTCACTCATTGGTACTTTCCTCATCTAGAGTGTTTAAAACAGGGTTAATCAAATGTTCTACACGCAACGCATATTGGCCATTTTGGGTGCCGTATTGACTGGTTAAGACCGGCACGCCATCAACATTCACCATCAGGCGGTCTGGCTTCTCAATAGGGATGACATCCCCTTTTTGCAGTTGCAGTAAGCGAGAAATTCGCATTGGAATGTCAACAAAGTTGGCAACCAACTCAAGTTCAGAACGTTTAACTTGGGTCACAAGGTTAGAGACCCACGCTTCATTTTCCTGATGCCCTTGTTCCACTGGTGGGTTGATTAAACGCTCACGCAACGGCTCAATCATGGCAATAGGGATACAAATACTGAATTCACCCACTGTGTTACCAATCTCAACTAAAAACGGGGTCGTGACGACAATGTCGTTTGGCGAGGTGGTGATATTGGTAAATTTAACTTGTACTTCGGAGCGCACATATTCCACTTCGATATCGGCAATGGGCTTCCATGCATCACGGTAAGCGCCCAGTGCTAATTTCAACATGCGATTAATAATGCGCTGTTCGGTATTGGTAAACTCTTTACCTTCTTGGCGAACAGGGAAACGGCCATCGCCACCAAATAAGTTATCAACGGCGATATACACTAACGCAGGTTCGAAGGTAAATAGTGCCGTGCCTCGCAATGGCGGCATGTGGATCAGGTTTAAGTTTGTTGGCACCGGTAAGTTACGAGCAAATTCATGATAAGGCTCGATTTTAATGCCACCGACGGTGATGTCGGGGCTACGGCGCAACATGTTAAACAGCCCCATGCGGAACTGACGGGCGAAACGCTCATTAATGATTTCAAGGGACTGCATGCGCTCACGAATAACCCGACGTTGGGTATTCGGGTCGTAAGGGCGGACATGGTCTTTCCCTTGCATTTCAGGTGCAGGCGTATTGCTTGATGGCGCATCATCATTAAGAAGCGCATCAATTTCAGCCTGAGATAAAATATTATCGCTCATGAATATTACCGCAGAATAAAAGTCGTAAATAACACATCGGAAATATCCTGATCGGTATCGCCGGGGATCAGGGTTGGGGTGAGTGTTTGCTTAATTTCTTTCATTAGCTGCAACTTACCATCATGATTTTCAATGTTTTTGGCTTTTTGCTCTGATAAAAGTAGCAGTAAGCGACTGCGAACTTCAGGAAGGTATTCATGAAGTTGCTTGCGAGATTTTTCGTTCGCAAGGCGCAATGTCACGTGGATATAGAGCACGCGGTCAGGGCCGTCAACGCCAGCCAAGTTCACCGTAAACGGCTCTAATTCCATAAAGATGGGTTGAGGCATATTTGGGCGCTTTTCTTCTTCACTCAGCGCTTGAGGGCCTTGCTGTGTCGTCCACCAGGTGTACCCACCAAAACCAGCACCCGCGAGGGCAACAAGGGCGAACAGAATGAGCAACCCTTTATTCGAACGTTTAGATTCTTTGCGTGACGACATGTTAGCTGAATTCCTGTTTCTTGGATGCTAAACCCAAATGGGTTTTTTTCTTTATGATCTCTAGCATTATGGCTTGCTTGTTGAGAGTTAAAGGAGTGAAAAACGAAACAAAAAGGCGGTAACTCGGCGCTTTAGTTGTGAAATCACCGCATTTTGTTTATTAATTATGCAAAGGTACTAATACCACCTTGGCGAACTTGGGTGGTTTTCGCAGAAACAGTGGCATTGGCCTCACTGATACCAACCACGCCGACCGACGGATGTGTTGCTTGAATTTGCCCATCGTGTTGCTGTTGTGAGCCTTGTTGTGAACCATCAGAATGCTGGTTTAAGTTCTCCTGCCCCACAGAGCCTTGTGCCAAATGAATGCCACTTTCTTGCAGTGCACTGCGTAGCACTGGCATCATCGATTCCATCGCTGCGCGAACATGGCTGTGAGGCGACACAAAGTGCATTACTGCTTGGTTGTCTTCAATGCGTAAATGCACATTGAGCGAACCTAGCTCTTCAGGATGTAAACGAATTTGTGCTTGGGAAACCCCTTGGCGTGAGAAAAACAGCATGTGCTGGCTTAACTGCTGTTGCCATGCTTCACTGCCTAATTGGCTGGTTAAATGCTGGGTGGGGACTGCGGTTGGCGCATTCATCGTTGCCGCTTGAACTGTTGAGGCCGTTGGCATCATACTGATTGGCTGCGCGGAGGTATGCTGCGAGGCACTGGTGGTAAATGCTCCAGTGTCCGTTTGCAAGGTAAACGCGCCTTTTGCCGTTTGGTTTAACGTTTCGTTCGCCAGCGTTTGCACGTTCGTCAGGGCGTCTTTGTCGCTGACTTTTTTGTTCAACGGCATAAAGTCCTGAGTCAGGTTTTTCCCACGGACATCACGTTGGTTATCAAGTGCAAAAAGCGGTTGGTCGCGGCGCTCTTCTTTTTCGTTCTTAATCACGGTGCCTAAAGCAGGGGCTTCGTCTTCACCGGCTAATTGTAATTGGGAACCTTCGAGGTGCTTGCCGTCATCAGGTAGCACTTCATGAGTACCTTGGTTAAGTTGCTGCATACGTTGGGTAAATGCCCCAAGCGTGGGATGCGCTTCTGGCGCTGCCAACGGTTTACCCGTTAATTGGGGTTGATTGCTTAATGATTGTTTTAAGTTATTGAGCCAAGATTGTTCATTGGCTTCTTTGCCCGTTAATAAATCGGTATTCAATGCGGTTTGTACGCTATCTGGGCGCAAATTACGGCTAAAATTCAACTGTTCGATGGTGTTTTCAGCACTTTTTTGCACGCCACTGGTGGGCTCAGCGGCTTTTTCATTCCCCCCAGCCAGCTTGTTATCAACAATCTCTTTATTGACTGATTTTTCGTCAATAGGTGAGGTCGCCGTGCTTTCTTTAGGCGTAGGCTGCTGGTTATCCAGCACTGCTTGAAAAGGCAGGGCTGGGGCTTGGTCTTCATCAATGCGTGATCCATGTTGCTGCGCGTTACTGTTTTTGGCAGGCGCAGGTGTTGGCACGCTGTTAGCGTTGATGTCCATCTATTGTGGTCTCCGTAAAGTCGCGCGTTGAGCAAATTCATCCATTTGCTTTTGCTCTAAGCGATTTTGACGTTGGTATTCAGTGTGTTCAGCGCGTTGAATTAAGGTATCGAATGCATTGACGCGTTGCTGTTTTTCTTGCCAATGGCGGTTGGCATCGTTAACTCGTTGTTCCCATACATTAAGTTGTTGCTGTTGTTGTTCGATGGTCAGTTCTAATGTGACCAAAAACTGTTGGTAATTCTGCCACTTATCCGATGCCATACCGCTGTGTAGCGTTTGGTTTAGTTTCTGTCGGTATTCAGATTGGTAGTTTTCCAACATGCTCAGTTGTTGCGCCATTTGCGTGTGTGTTTGGCGCACTTGAGCTAACACTTTTGCGGCCTCTTCAGAGGCTTCCTCAGCTAAACTGAGCAAAGTTGCCAACGCATTGTTTTTGGCCATTTATCCCCTCATTACTCGTTGGGAACAACATGCATGAGTTGTTCGCAAGCAGTTTGATAGTCACAACGCTCATCAATATCTTGCTGCAAAAATTTCGACATCCGTGGGTAATACTGAATAGCAGTATCCAACATAGGGTCGCTCCCCATGGCATACGCCCCCACGTTGATTAAATCGCGGTTACGCTGGTAGCTTGATGTTAATTGTTTAAACCGCTGAATCTTCCGATAGTGTTCCTTCGGAATTAATTCGGTCATCGCACGGCTTATAGAGGCTTCGACATCAATAGCAGGGTAGTGCCCAGACTCGGCTAAAGAGCGCGAAAGCACAATGTGCCCATCAAGAATAGCGCGAGCAGAGTCTGCAATAGGGTCTTGCTGGTCATCCCCTTCAGTTAATACCGTGTAAAACGCGGTGATCGAGCCGCCATTTTTACCGTTACCCGCACGTTCAACGAGCGCAGGTAATTTAGCGAAAACAGACGGTGGGTAGCCTTTTGTTGCAGGGGGCTCACCTACAGCAAGGGCAATCTCACGTTGTGCCATACTATAACGGGTGAGTGAGTCCATAATCAGCAATACGCTAAGGCCTTGGTCGCGAAAGTACTCGGCAATACGCGTAGCATAAGAGGCACCTTGCATACGCAAAAGCGGAGAAACATCCGCAGGTGCGGCAACCACAACTGCGCGTTTTAAGCCTTCTGCGCCTAAAATATTTTCGATAAAGTCTTTAACTTCACGTCCCCGTTCACCAATTAAGCCAACCACGATAATATCGGCTTGCGTAAACCGCGCCATCATACCCAACAGCACACTTTTCCCCACACCAGAACCTGCAAACAGGCCCATACGCTGCCCGCGCCCAACGGTGAGTAAGGCATTAATTGCGCGAACACCGACATCCAGCACGCTGCTAATTGGCGTGCGTTCTAGCGGGTTGATCGGTGGCGTGATGAGCGGTGCTCGGGTTTTCACTTCTAAAGGGCCTTTACCATCAAGGGGCGTGCCTTGGGCATCCAATACGCGGCCCAGCAATTCATTACCAATCGGTAGTAAGCGGCTGGTTTGGCCATCGTCACCCGTTGATTGCGCATACACACGGGCACCGGGAGCAATCCCTTCGAGATCGGCGAGTGGCATCAGGAGCATGCGTGGGCCGTTAAACCCCACCACTTCGCAAACCACTTCATCCGTGCCGCCATTAATGGAACGCTCAATAAAACAGGTCGCACCGAGAGGCATTTTTATCCCCTCGGCTTCCATAACTAACCCCGTAATTTTGGTTAAACGGCCATAACGGCGCACCATCGGGATCCCTTTCATTCGCGATCCTAAATCGTCAAGCGAGGCAATCCAGCGTCCCAAACGTGCGGTCATGAAAGGCTCTCCGGTGCGTATAAACGACACAATTCTTGCCAACGTGTCGCAACAGTCATATCGATTTCACCGTCTTCGGCGACCACACGGCAACCACCCAAGTGAAGTTTCGGATCAGCCACTAAGCGCCAGCCATGCAGGCTGAGTAACGAGCCAAGGTGTTGCTCAATTAACTCAACGTGATTCGGGTTGACGTGTAACTCAGGCTGCCCAGTGAAAATGGGCTTTTGCTGTAAGAGATTACTGATCTCTTCGAGTAGGGCGGTACCGTCACATACTGTAGACTGCCCAAGCACTTGCTTAGCCGCCGTTAAGGCAATCTGTAATAATTTGGTGGTTACCACAGTATCGAAGGTATCGAGGGAGTAATTAAACTCCGACAATAATTTCTGCCACGTTTCAATAACGGGTTGCTGTAAAGCGAGTGCTTGCTCACGCCCTTGCTCTTCGCCCGCCCGTAAGCCTTGCTCAAACCCGGCTTGATAACCGTCTTTTTGGCCTTTTTCATGACCTTGTTGATACCCAGTACGCTGGGCATCTTCTTTAATGTTATCGAGCAGGTTTATTTGCTCTAACACTTCTTTGGGCTCAAGGCACGGCACTTTGGGTGCATCGGGCTCTGGGACGTCACTTAATGATGGAATAGCGGATGAGTTCAGCTCCCATTGATTAAGTTCACGTAATTTCCAAGGCTGCCATTGGTCATGAGCCGGTTTTGTTTTAGACATACACGTCGTCTCCACCACCGATGGCGATTTCGCCTTTCTCGACTAAGCGGCGAACAACCAGCAGGATAGCTTTTTGTTCGTTTTCCACTTGAGACATACGCACTGGCGAGCGCGATTCCAAATCGTCGCGAACAATTTCTGCCGCACGTGCTGCCATATTGTTGAGGAAGTGGTCGCGCAGAGCTTGGTTGCTGCCTTTGAGGGCAATAACCAGCGAGTCGGTAGACACTTCTTGCAAAATACGTTGAATACTGCGGTTGTCCACCTCGATAAGGTTTTCGAACAGGAACATTTCATCAATGATGCGCTGCGCCAATTCACCGTCGTAATCACGCATCGCATCGATAACGCTTTCCTCTTGCTGGCTCTTCATCAGGTTGATAATTTCTGCCGCAGTTCTTATGCCACCCATTTTGCTGCGTTTGAGGTTTTGGCCATCCAGCAAATTGTTTAACACTTCGGTTAGTTCGGCGAGTGCCGCAGGCTGTACGCCACCGAATGTCGCGATACGCAGCATAATGTCGTTGCGTTGACGCTCTTCGAACAGTTCCAACACATCGGCTGCAAGGTTGCGTTTTAAGTGAACCAAAATGGTGGCGATAATCTGTGGATGTTCATCACGGATAATATCGGCAACGGTTTGTGGCTCCATGTAGTTGAGGCTTTCGATACCTGAGGTAGTCTCTTGTTTTTCAAAGATATCCTCAAGCAGACTTGCCGCACGCTCTTCACCCAGCGCTTTAATAAGAACAGAGCGCAGGTAGTCATTGGTATTAATGTTCAGCGCCGCAAATTGAATTGCCGACTCTTCAAACTCGGTGAGAACTTCCGCCAGTTCGTTATTGGAGATCTGGCGCATGTTAGACACCGCCATACTCAGTTGCTGAACTTCTTTTGGATTCAGGTGCTTAAACACTTCTGCCGCCTGATCTTCGCCGAGTGTCATTAACATCACGGCGCTTTTTTCTGTTCCACTTAAACTCATTACGCTTTTCCTAACCACTGACGGATAACCATTGCCACGATTTGTGGGTCTTTTTCAGCCATTTCGCGAATACGTTGACTTTGAATTTCAGCGCTAACACGTTGACGAGTCAGACGGCGGCGAGTTTGCTCATCCATGTCTTCGTTAATTTCTTCATCCACCACAAGTGGTGTTTTCATCTGAGTTGCCACAAACATTTCGGCATCCGTTTGCGCTTGCTGCGTTTTACGGTATTTAACCCATTGTGGTTTGATACCAAAACGCCACATAAACCAAGCAATTAGGGCAATCAGCAGAATTTTGCCGTAATCCAGTAACTGAGCGATAAACTGCGGGCTCTCCAGTAACGACGGTTCAACTTCAATTGGCGTATCATTCGTAAATAACGAGTTGGTTATATTTAACGAGTCACCACGCGCGGTGGAGTAGCCCATGGCTTCACGGGTTAACGCTTCAATTTGCTGCATCATTTCCGGTGGCAACGGCTTCATTTCTGCGCCGTTTTCACCTTCTTGTGAATGGTAATTGACGATAACTGCGACCGAGAGCCTATCAACTACGCCAATTTGCCGTTGAGTGTGACTAATTTTGCGATCCACCTCGTAATTGGTGGTTTCATCGCTTTGCGAGTTAGTCGTGTTATTGCGGTTATTGGTGGTTTGCTGTGCGTCTTTATTATCTTTATTCGTTTCAATTGGCGCATTTGGTGCGCTAACAGGTTGGTTTGATAACGCACCCGGCACGCCACCTGTTCCGCCATTGTTATTTTGCATACTTTGGCTGTTTTGGCGGGAACGAATAGCGGCGCTATCTGCTGTTTGGTTCGGTTTATATTCTTCCGAAGTTTGTTCAACCTTGGAGAAATCCATTTGCGCGGTGACTTGTGCATGAATATTGGCACGGCCCACTAATGGGGAAAGAATATCTTCAATGCGCTGTTTAAGATGGGATTCCATCTCTTTGGTCATTTTAATTTGCGCA
This sequence comes from Providencia sp. UF-224, assembly GCF_058245955.1. NCBI lineage: Bacteria > Pseudomonadati > Pseudomonadota > Gammaproteobacteria > Enterobacterales > Morganellaceae > Providencia > Providencia sp. UF-224. The sequence continues at coordinate 60,224 of NZ_JBSICC010000012.1, forward strand.
CTGTTGGCGGATTGTTGACTGTTATCGTTATTGGTGAGTAAGCGACCCGCTTGGTCAACAATAATGACATTCGTCGCCGTCAGGCCTGTGACACTGCTCGACACCATATGGACGATGGCACTAATTTGCCCTTCATCAAGCATTCTGCCCGGCAATAAGCCCACCGTGACTGATGCAGTCGGCAATTTTTGCTCACGCACAAACAAAGTCGGTTTAGGGATAGCTAAATGTACCCGAGCGCTTTGTACAGGGCTGAGTGACTCAATCGTGCGCGATAACTCACCTTCCAGTGCGCGCTGGTAGTTAATTTGCTCACTAAATTGGCTAATACCAAACTGTTCTTTATCTAACAGCTCGAAACCCGTGTTACCCCCTTTGGGTAAGCCTGACTGAGCCAGTTTTAAGCGCAACTCATGCACTTTATCGGCTGGAACTAAAATGGCGCTACCATTATCAGCGATTTGATAAGGAACGTTCATCTGCGTTAGCTGACCAACAATGTCCCCACCATCCTTAGCACTTAGGTTGCTAAGCAGGACACGGTAGTCGGGGCTACGTAACCAGAGAAGGAGGGCAACGATAATTGCGACGGCAGCAGCAGCTGCAATCATTAACGGTATTTTAGGATCGGCTTTAATGCGGTCAACCATTGAGGCAAACCCTTTTTTAGCCTCTCCTGTGTCTTTAGATGCGGCACTCATAAATATTCCCTGCTTGGCAGACTACTAGACGGATGAAAATACTTTTGGTGAAACAATGTTATTTCCCTCTTCGTAACGTCACTTTTTCACTTTGCTATTATTTCTTGTCTTGGGGCAATCTAATGACGGAATCAGCCTATAATTTTGGTGTTATTTATCGGCTTCAAGTTGAAAAGGGTGTGATAGGGTAAGCTCGACGAATGAATTAGCGGTACATATTCACTATATTGAAAAGAGAGCATCATGACAGTTCAAGCCATTGAAGGGGTTATTTCACAATTAAATGTGGTGGCGACACAAGCGACTAACCCAATAAAACCTGCTATCGAGCCTGTAGGCTTTGCGGATCATCTTGTTGCATCCGTTAACCAAATCAATAAAACGCGTAATGACTCGGCGAAGCAAATTGAAAATTTCACCCTTGGGAAGCAGGATATCTCCCTAAATGATGTGATGGTGGATATGCAAAAAGCCAGTTTAAGCCTGCAAATGGGGATTCAAGTCCGTAATAAGTTAGTGGCGGCATATCAAGAAATTATGTCAATGCCAGTGTGATATGGTTATCTGTTTGAATTAAAACGAGTATTGTTAATTTCAATTCCATTTGGGGACACATAGGGGACATTGTTACTCAATCTTTGGTTTAATAAAGAAATTTGGTCTTGATCGTTCTCAGGCATCCAAGCGCCATAAACATCATGAACCCATAGATGCGAAGGACACATAAAATATTTTCATCTAATCACGAGAGCTTTATTTAAATAAATGCAGAATTAATTCGAGTTTTACATAAGTAAGCTAATTAATTGTAAATATCAACAAATAGGTGAGAGTTGAGAATAAAAATACCCCAGTTCAGGGGTAAAATAAAACGAAGCAATAGTTTGAATACACTATCAGCATGGATGATTAGCCAATTTTCACATGAATTAAGTGTAAGAAAAAACGGAAAAGAAAATACGAATATGAGGCATTGCTGGTCTAGAGCTCTATGCTAAAAATAGTCATACAGCAATTACTTTCACAAAGAATACTGAGGCGACAAAGAGTATAAGCACAAAAGATGCTGAGGTGATAAGTAGCCATTTTTTCTTGAAAAAACTCTCGACTAAACGCTCTGTTTCGCTAGGCGGCTCTGGTTTTATTTCTTCACGACTTTCTACTTTATTTTTAGTGGTGTCTTGTTGGATAGTTGCCTTAGCTTCAACGCTTAACATCATTATCGCTAACCACACGAGGAATACAACCGCTGAAATTATCATGATAGTAGCAACCCACAAAAAGATCTCAACAATAGCCATATACTGCTCCATAGAAATTTAGAAAATTTAGGTTAAGTTAGTTTAATGTGGTTTAAATTGCAATCATATTAAGTATGTCGCGCAGTAGACTTTATTTTGAGAAAGTGAATGGGGATGAATTAAATTACTGGGGGCTAGTGGTGGATGGCATAATGACTTAGTTAAGAAGTTGCCGTGGACTGACGCTGCATTGAAAGTCGTACTGGTAATGACAATAGAAACAATAAAGCTAACACCAGAGGAAGCAGAGGGGCAGAACATTATTGTTGTAGTTGGCCCATTCGCTAGACCATACAGAGAAATAATGGCAATAGCTGAAGAGTATGGTGAAAGGGAAATCCCTAAATCAATACGCGATATGCCATTAGATATTAAATTGGTAACAAGAATTCATAATGACCCGCCTAGTGCGGGTTTTTTATGGTATGAGCATGGTGTTAGCGCTCATCTCTTTTTTGTTCAATATTTCAATGTTAATAATGAATTTAAAAATAAAACCATGACCTGAAGTGACTCCACTTCGGCAGGTTTTTTGTTTGCCTGGACTTAGCATCTATCCTAGTATTTACGTACTTAACTAAAATATGGTGATGAAAAAGGGATTGGTGGTTTTACTATTAGGCTTAGTTTCGATTGGCTCATTTGCTAGCACTGCAAACATTGGTACTAATGAGCGACCTGAAATTACAGAAGATGATGTGGTTCCAGACATGGCTGCGCGACTCAATAATTTTAAATCGCTCATATGTGATGACATTAAGGATGGTGTTAGAAATCGTAGCTGTAAAAGAATGGTTGATGATGTTGCGGCAATTGCCTACTTTCAAGGTGAGGCTAGCATGGGTTGTAAGTTAAAAGCGGATGATTCTGAGTTTAAGAAGGTTCCAAAGATGGATGAATTCTGTGACAAGGCTCAGAATCTAATCAGCAATCTAAGCCCTAATGTGTATTAGCTCAAACTTAACCAGACACAGTTATAGCGCAGAGTTAAATCTAACCTGACAGGCCGCTCAGTGCCAAGAGCGGATGTTACCACTTCTGATGCATTTCTATCCTATTGCACGCGCATTCAGTGCTCATAAAAGAAAGTAATACCCATGCTTTCAGACTGAATGAACAACCGCACTATGCCATACGATACCCATGGCTTTATAATAACAACTGTCTGACATAGAATATGTCGAATTTAAGAGTGTAATATCATGACGTCCACCGAAGAAATCCGCTTTGCTGAGTGGCAAATCTGGCCTCAACTTAGAATTCTGCTGCACCGTGGAAAACCGGTAAAAATATCCGGCAGAGCTTTTGATGTGCTGGTTGTTTTGGTGAATGCAAAAGGCCAGGTGGTGAGTAAAGACTCTCTGCTTGTTCAGGTATGGGGCAATGAAATCGTTGAAGAAAATAATCTCCAGGCTCAGATTTCAGCGATTCGCCGTGTGCTTGGTCAAGATCGTCATTTACTCGTGACCGAATTTGGTTCTGGATATCGCTTTAATTGCACATCCAAACCGCCGATGATGTCTTCAGAACCCACAAGATTAACACTAGTTACTTTCCCTTTTCTTACATCTATTTTAGGTCGTGACCAGGCCGTGCTAGATATCTGCGCCTTAATACGTCAGCATCCACTAGTCACCATTACTGGTCTTGGCGGAGTGGGTAAGACTCGTCTCGCTTGGGAAGTCATTAACCTTCTTCAGACGCAATATCCAGATGGCATTTGTGTGGCTGAATTGGCACATATCACCGATGTCTCCAGCCTTTTCTCTGTTTTCTCGCAGGCGTTGCATCTGCCGCTGACTGCTGTTCATAACAGTCATGATTTATCTCATCAACTTGCCCGACGTCGGTGTCTGTTGATGATTGATAATGGTGAGCATGTCATTAACGAATTAAAACCCATAATTGCCATGCTTCTGAATGCAGCGCCTCATATAACAATACTGTTAACCAGTCAGGTGGCAGTCGAGCTCGCAGGTGAGCAACAATATCGGCTCCCCCCTCTCAAGGTTCCGGAGAAAGCGGGGACAGATGTTCAACTGCTACAGACATTTCCCAGCGTTCGCCTGTTTATTGAGCGAGGCCGTGATCGATATTTTGACTTCCACCCTTCAGATAATGAATTGTCCTTGGTAGGTGAATTATGTCGCCATCTCGACGGACTACCTCTGGCAATTGAACTTGCAGCCTCTCGTTTACCTATTATGAGCGTCAGCGAGATTTATCATTGTCTAGAGGATCGGTTCCAACTCCTGAGTAATATGCAGAACGCTCGGGTATCCCGACATCAAAAAATTAAGACTACCCTGGAGTGGACTTACCAATTACTCAATCCACGAGAACAGAAATTATTCTGCTCTTTAGGGATCTTCACCGATATGTTCACAGTGAACGCTGTAACTGAATTTTTGCAGCCCCCTGAAGATACGAGATGGCAGATAGTAGACGATCTGCAACGATTGCTTTCTCTGTCAATGATTCAGGTCAGCACTCAAGTGCCCGTAACCCGTTTTCGCTTACTGGAAACCCTGCGTCAGTTCGCTTGCGATAAACTCAGGCAGCAAGGAGAATACTCAAGGCTTTCATCCCGGTTTGCTGACTATTACCACCGTCAGGTAGAGCAGGCTCGGCTTGACTGGAACAGGATGCCAACGGAGCATTGGCGAGAACGCTATGGCTCGATCCTTAATGATTTACGCAGTGTTTTGCAGCGGACATTAACTGAGGGGGTAGACCCGGTTAAAGGGCTTGAGATCGTACAAGCTATGACGCCGTTCTGGATTGAATATTCACTTTATAATGAATGTCAGCGTCATATTTCTCCTTTGCTTAGTAAAGTACGTTCACAAGTGCTTTTAACATTGCGTCAGAGAATGAATCTCAGCGCAGCAGCAGGAAAAGCGTCAACCTGGGCAAAAGGCCCTATCCCAGAGACATGTTCCTCTTGGCAAACAGCATTAATGCTTGCAAATCAACTAGACGACAACGAGATTCGCTTACAGGCCCATTACGGGTTATGGTTGTATTATTTGAGAATCGGTAAACTGGATATATCGTTTCATCATGCGCAGTCTATGTGTACACTCGCGAGTTCGATTGATGATACCGTCGCACTTGCTACGGGGTTACGAATTGTAGGTGTATCTTACCATTTTTTAGGTCAGCATATCCTCGGTAGTGATTATCTGAAGCAATCTCTGAATCGGTTTGCCTTGGAAGATTCAGACCGTTCTTTCCGTTTTGGGCTCGACCAGGAGACTGCGGGTGAGGCATTTTTATCCCGTGTACTATGGGTACAGGGAGAGTATAAGGCTGCGAAACGGATGGCATGGAGTGCAGTGAAAAAAGCTGCGCGTTTGCAACATATCTGCTCACTTTGTTGTGCACTGGCCGAAGGTGCCTGCATGACAGCAGCGTTGGATCGTAACCCACGCTGGGTGATAAAGGCCTCTGACTGGCTTATTTCGTTAGCAGAAAAGCATGATCTTTATTTCTGGAAAACCTACGGTGAGTTGTTTCTCAGATGGGCGGAGCAGATCACCAACCCTGAAGTCAGGCAAACCAAGCTGTTTAATTCGCTACAAGCAATGGGGTTAGACTGGCAATATTCACCTTTACTGTCAGAAATGGACGCTGGACTCTCACAAAAAAAACCACACGACAACTGGTGTACCCCAGAACTAATGCGTCTGTCCGCCATGCATTTACCGGCGTGCTCTCAGCGTAAACAACTGGAACAGGCACTTGTAAAAGCACGTAAACAAGAGGCTTATGGCTGGGAATTGCGCATTGCGTGCTCACTGGCAAGACTTCAGGCTGAAACCGGAGACGGCGTGATGGCAAAACAGTTATTAATAGATGCTTTAAGCCATATCGATGGTTCTCAGAATTCTACAGATATCAGAAATGCGCTGGAGCTATGTGCCCGTCTAGGGGGATGAATAGTTACGTTTGACAGCAATTAACATGCCTAGCACCACTAGCCCACCACCTACAGAAACAATCAAAGTCCAGTTGTGTGTCGTCTGCCACAACCAAGTGGCGGTCAATGAGCCACAAGCTCCACCAATAAACATTACGCACATAAAAAGGGTATTCAGACGGTTTCTGGCATCTGGACGCAAATTATAAATGGTATGTTGATTAGCAATCAGTACACATTGTTCGCCTGCATCCAGCAGCAAAATACCAACCACCATACCTGTCATACTGTCCCAGCTCCACAAAACAATCCAGGCAAGCAGCATTAGTATTACGCCCAGGATAACCATTCTGAAGGGGCCCTGACGATCACTGAAATTTCCCGCTAAAGGTGCGCACAGTATCCCTATTAACCCGAGCGCTGCCAGGGAACCAGTTACCCCAGCACCGTAATGGTAGCGGTAGGCTAACCAAAAAGGAAGTACCGTCCATAGCACGCTGAAGGAAGCAAATAACAGAGCCTGAGTCAGTGTGGCAACCCTCACCTGAAGCTCACTTCGCCATAATTCACCTAATGAACGGAGTACCGCCAGGTAGTTAAACTTATGGGGTGGTAACGATTGTACTGGCAAAACCCGGACTATGAAAAAAATTGCCAGTAATGTCATTATTGCGCCAGATAAGAATACTCCTCGCCAGTCGAAATACTGGCCTATAAGCCCACCAATAGCCCGACCAGCCAGAATCCCTGCCAGAACACCACTCATTACAGTGCCCACTGTTTTGCCTCGCGACGCACTCCCCGAAAGAGATGCCGCAAGTGGCACTATCTGTTGAGCGACCGTTGCGGCCATACCTGTTAAGAATGAGAAGAAAACCAGTACCGAGGCCGTTGGAGATAGCATCATGCCGAGCAGTGCCACAAACAAGACCTGTGCCTGACGTAGGATAAGGCGTTGGCGTTCAATATAATCGCCAAGCGGGATCAGCAAGAATAAGCCTGCCGCATACCCCAACTGAGTGGACATGGGGATCAACGATACCGCTTTCCATTCTGAGGGAAAAGAGACTGCAATCAGATTCAAAACTGACTGATTAAAATAAATATTAGCGACAACAATACAGCAAATAATTGCCAGTATCAGAATCCTGACTGAAGATAGCTCGTTGTTATCAGTACGCATATTCACACCTCATTCTTGACTCAAGGTTGGCGACTATACACAGTATCGATTCTCGATTCTTTGGCTACTTTTTTCAGACGTCTGAATTCTGAACCACAAGCTTCTGAAGCAGCAAGTTGCTACTAATAATGTTCATATTAATTACTGAGCGAGATGTAAGGAGCTGAAAATGGATTTAAAACTGGCTGGAAAAGTGGCCTTGGTAACGGGCGCACGAACTGGTATTGGTTTCAGTATTTGCGAAGAGTTGGCCTCGAATGGTGTGCACCTAGTCATGGTTGCAAGGCAAGAAGCGGAGTTAATTCTTGCTGCGCAAAAAATTGAAAATAAATACAGCGTGAAAGCTCTGCCTGTTGCTGGTGATGTGACAGATAAGAAACTGCCGGAACAGGTTGTTAAGCAGGCTGAAAGTGTTTTTCAACATATTGATTTACTTGTAAACAATGCAGGCAGAGCACATGCGGGGACTCTTCTGACCACTTCAGAAGAAGACTGGCTCTCAATGACGGAGACAAAACTCTCCGCAATGCGACGCTTTTGTAAGGCAGTTATTCCCGGCATGCAGGTCCGAAAATGGGGACGCATTGTAAATATTTCATCTATCGGAGGTATTTACCCAAACCCGCAACTAACTGTTTCGCACACCCTGAGTGCTGCAATCAACAATTTGACCCGCAGCCTGGCATTGAGCGTCGCACCGGACGGTATACTGGTTAATGCTGTCGGTGTAGGTGCTGTAGCAACGGATAACTGGGCGCAGAATATGCTGCCAAATGTTCGTAATCGCCGTCCTGAGCTAGCCGACAAAACAGACGAGGAAGTTATGATATTACTGGGAAAAGAGAAAACACCAGTAGGGCGTTTTGGATTGCCAGAAGATATTGCAGCAATCACTGCATTTTTTCTTTCTGACCGTAATCAGTTTGTTACCGGTCAGACAATTGAGGCATCTGGTGGCGCAGATAGATTTATGTGATTCTCGTCGGCCACGTCCACTTCTCGCTCAAAGCGAACACTCTCTTTTAAGTCTCATGATGCCGAGCGTTTACTCTGCCAGTTCATCTACTGGCTCTAGTCTATTCACATTTATCCACCCATGCGCATCACCATATCCAACTAATAGCCAGCCATTATTATCCCCATCAACTGGTTTTGTCGCTCTCATTCCATTGACTTGAAGAATATCGCCGGGCACTACAAACCAATTATTGTGTCGGCATTGCTCTGTCGGAGCTGCGTGAAAATAGGCTCTCCCTTTCCCTACCACACGCCATTTGGGTGATTGTGCGATGAAAGCTTCTAACCGAAGAGTGTCCAAAACTTGATGGCATTTTTCCTCTTTTTTGAGGCATGACTGCAACTTCTGCCCTTGGGCAGCACTGAACGTCAAGGCTTCATCAGTGCTTATCTCACGTAATTGGTTCTTTTCCAGATCGTATGAAACCCACCCCAACATGCCTGCACCAGGGGATTCATTGGATGGTTTTTGGTTTTTATTAGAGAGCTGAATTATCAGTTCGTCTCCCTCACGCCTATCGATGAAAAGATCAAGCTTATCTGTAGTGACACGTTCCGTTCGAATTAATGTATGGTTACTACTGGCAATTAACTTAATTAACTCTTGGCGACAATCAAACAATTCTCCTGAATAGGAGGCGGCCATAGTGCCATCGTCATCAACATCATCAATTGCCATTGATGGAAAAGACGCTAGGCTAAGATTGATGCAAATAATTGAAGCTAGAAAACGCATACAAATTCCTTGTTTGCTTACTAAAAAACCTGCGTTAATTAATTCGTTATATTAATATTGAACTACCACTTTTTAAATGATTAATGTGGTAATTGTAAGCAGCTCAGCTACTAATTAGACATAAAAATCTTTAAAATACAGTTGATTATCTGTGAATTGTAGTCGGTGATGCATTGGAGATTTCTGAGTCAATTGAAGTATAAATCTATCAGGGCTGTTTATCAGCCTTGTGCCAAGAGCAGACATTTTTATACGAGTGAATTTAATTATAATTACTTAAAGTTGGAGTAGCTTGTTTAGTGACTAATGCAACCGCTTCTTGCTTAAACTCAGTAGTATAAATTCTGTTTGCTCGTTTTTTCATTTAACACCTCAATAATTGGATTATATTCCATTATTAAAGCGTCCTGTTTGATTAAAGCAGAGCAGGTCTGACGGTGTGGTTTTTCTAAACAAAAACTGTGAATTGTTCTCCGTATTTTAGAACGTGGTGAGTAAATACACCATCAGTTATGGAAAACTGCGGATGTCTGTTCCTCGCTCAAGCCAGACGGTTAGGCATAGTTGTGTTCTATCCACAAAACCTGTCAGTTCAAGCCTGAGCTAGTACGCCTAATGAATAACCTGCTTCGGCAGGTTTTTTGTTTGCTTGTAGTTATTTACCCCACCACCTAGGGTAATCCTTAAATGCTTCTACAATGTTAGGGTAAAAATCATTAAGCTCTCTTCTGACTTTAAATGTTGAAAATATATCTTTTGAATATCGATGTTCTACGTGAGACCATTCGATATAATTTTCACTTGAGTTAATTGTTAGATTAAAATCCTCACCTAAATCAGTTAGTTTTGACTCTTTCTTTTCACTCAAATTTTTGATGAACTCATCAATATCACAATATGATAACCATGTATTTAGGCTCATCGATTGGTAATAATCGAATCCACTCGTTATTATCGTTATTTTGAATTCAACCGAGCCATATTTATCCTCAAACCCAATGGTTTCAAATGAAATATCAAGTGGCTGTCCTATTTTTATATCCATAACTCATCCTAGTCTGGCACGCTATTACCTTTGTTTAAGTTACTTGCATGTGAATTTATAGGCAATACTTATGTAATAGCCAGCTTTGCTTCAATTTGCACTCTCACTAAGCTAACATTACTGAAACTAATTGGTGGGGTGGTGAGATGAAAAGAGTACTAGCGGTTATGTTACTTGTGTATTTTCCACAGGTGGCAATGGCTACTACATACAGCTTAGATGAGCTACAAACAATGCTAGATAACAATAAAAAGCCTGAAGTAGTACGGCCTTATAAGCAACTTGTAAAAGTGAAAGAGCTAGGTGACTTCAAGTCTTGCAAAAAGTGGCAAAAAGAACAATTAGCACCGTATGCTGGATATCCACAGGAAGTAGGCGCTTCAATGGAGAAGATATATTCCATTAGAGTGTTTTTGGAGGATAGAACCCTAACATTCAATTGTATTGACCTAGACAATGTGTCTGGCACGATAAATGAAGCAATGTATAAATAATCTAGTCCGTCCTTGGGCTGGGTGGTTATTCAATCAGATAAAGGTTTTGATATCCCAATAAACCGAAGAGTGCACATCCTAGGGGTTCACTTTAGCCATCATTGATGGTGTGACGAGCTGTGCCGAAAATGTGACACAAAAATGATGGAGATACATAAAGGCATTGGGATAACCTGCAAATAATATCCAATATGCCTATTTTATCTTCCAATTAATACTTAAAACCTACCAATAAAAAATTGAAAAAAAGTGCTATAGAGCACTTGAAATATTCGCTGTGAGCCTTATATAAATAACGCACCAAGGTAAAGAGTTACTCCACACTAGGTTTATGATGAATGGTGCATAGGTTATGTGCGTTTAGTTTGCGATATACAATATTGAAGGAGCGTTTATGTCTAACATTCGATCTTTTTCATTATTCCCTGCATTATCGGATAACTTGCTTTCAAACAGATTTGACCAAATAGATAGATTGTTTAGTCAATTAACAGGTAATCGCCCGTTAACTTCAGAGCATCCTTATAATTTAAAACAAATAGATGATACACACTATCAATTAACGGTGAGTGTGCCAGGTTATAAGGAAGATGATTTAACGGTATCCATGAAAGGTGGGAAATTGTGTATACAAGGTGAGCAATCCACTGAATTAAACAATGATTCAGAAAAATGGATCCACAAAGGGATCACGCAAAACAAGTTCTCCCTGGAATTCAATTTAGGTAAAAATGCAAAAATTGAATCTGCTGAATTATCGGGTGGGTTATTAGCATTAAATATTGAATATGAAATTCCAGAGGAAGAAAAAGAGCAAGTCATCGCGATTGAAAATAAAGATGTAAAATCATAATGTTAAAAATATTAACCCGCCAGATTTGGCGGGTTTTTTTATGTCTCAAATTGGGGGCTAAATGGCGATTTACTCAGTGTGATTTTGAGAAAATTATGCATAATTTTGTGTCAGGGCGTAAAATAAAATTGCAATTATGTTTTATGTGTGGCTTAATGCTCTCACTGGTTTGGAAGTACAGGCCTATTTATGCTAGTCAGTTTAAAGTTGTTCACCATTAAGCGTTATCTCAGATACCCCTTCATTGCGAATTCCTTCTAATTAATTCCATAAGTACCAATAAACAACCAAACAAAAATGTGCCTTATGGCAAATCTAAAAAATTAAAGGAAATTCTATGTCTAATACAATGACTGGTTCAGTAAAATGGTTTAACGACGATAAAGGTTTTGGTTTTATTACTCCTGCAGATGGCAGCAAAGATGTGTTTGTTCACTTCTCTGCAATCCAGAGCGATAGCTTTAAATCTTTAGCAGAAGGCCAACAAGTTTCATTTTCTATCGAAAATGGCGCAAAAGGCCCAGCAGCTGCAAACGTAATTGCACTGTAATAATTAATAAAAATCTATTTAGGTTTAAATATTCACACTTATATCAAAGTGCGATAAAACCTTAGGCTTATTAATAGCCAGTTAGAATATTATTCAAAACCTCGCTCTGCGAGGTTTTGTTGTATATAAGGCTAACTAAATGCATTTATTATAAGCATTATTGTCATCGAGCTAGGAATTATCTCATTCATAGGCTACAGTTAACTGAGTCAACACCTATGATGAGTTAATTCACATGAAAGTGATGTTTATTGGCATTATAGTTATTGTAAGTTTTTGCTTGTTAGTCATTAATGTCTTGGCATTAGGGATTTAAGTAAATCAAATGGTAGGCTCCCTAAAAAGTGAACTGAGGCCATAAAACTAGACAATAATTTAATCTGCCTTTAAGGACTGAATTCTGTATATGACAGGGCTCAGTCCTTTTAATTTTACCTTAGTTTAATGATGGTTATAGGAAAATAGTTAATAAAAGAAGCCCGATCGGGTTAATTCACCAATTCCTGTGATAATAAACTGCACTCCCATACAAACTAATAAAAATCCCATTATTCTTGATATTGCATCGATACCACTTGTCCCAAAAAATTTCATGATCATATTTGAGCTTTTCAAACAGGCCCAAAGAATAATGGAAAATAAGAAAAAAACTAATGGTGGGGCAACTAAAACAACCCAATGAGGGTATTCACTTTCATTCGTGATGACAGATGAGGCCATACTGATGATCATTGCAATTGTTCCTGGCCCCGCAGTACTTGGCATCGCTAAAGGAACGAAAGCAATGCTAGAGGTATTATCCAATATCTTTTCTTCATCACTATTTTTATTGGCTTCAACAATTGGAAATAGCATTCTAAAGCCAATGTAAGCGACAATAAAACCGCCTGCGATCCTTAACCCTGGAATACTGACACCGAATGTGTTCATAATGGCTTGGCCTGAATACCATGAAACAAGCATAATAAAAAAAACATAAATAGGCGTTGTATTTATGGTTTTCTTACGAGCATCAATCGTCATTCCACCTGATAAGCCGAGAAATAATGCAACAGTTGTTAATGGATTAGACAAGGGCAATAATACCGCGAGCCCAATCCCAATTGCAGTTAATAATTCAAACATGTCCACCTCGTTTATAATTAGAGCAAGAAATTAAGAATATTATGGCTATATTTTAAGCTAATGTCAGAGTTTGATTTATCGGCTAAATTTACTGAGGAAAGAATCACACTCTTATCTTTGCCTACAGAGACACTATGAATGAGATAAAAAATTTCATCTTTAGCATCATGTGACTTAGCTAGTTGGTAGAGACTAATTAAGGATAATAAAACATAAAGTTTATTCATGTGCTTAGGGTTAGAAATAGCACTAATATTCAATAGTATCGTATTTTTTAATTTATCTGAATTAAGGTCTTTAGGCGTTATGTTGCTAATTTTTTGCAACATAAAATTCATTTTACGTGACTCGATTTGCTGAGCACTACTCAGTGGAATGATATATAGCATCAATATCACAATGATAATGGAAAAAATAAGTGCAATTGAAGTGTTAGCAAAGTAAGAAAAATCAAAATCCATTGGATTAGTGAAATTAATGAGAAATATCATAGAAATGCATACGACATGAGAAAGCAAAAAGGCGAGTTTACCTACGGATTTTAAAACACCAAGAATTAAAAATATTGGTGCCATGATCATTACAGCTTGAGCATAACTAGATGCTTGAATTAAAAAGTAAAACTTCAATATATAGCTGACAATAATCACTAGAATGGCAACGACTAATATAATAAAGGCGAGTTTATTGGCATTGGGGATAGTCACCCCAAATGTAAATGAAATACTCACTAATACAGGGAGTATATAACCATATTCCCAGCCTGTGTTTAGCCAAAATAAGACGCTAATAACCAGGCTGATCACTAGCCTAAGTGTATTTAAAAAAGCATCTTTCCAATCAAAAAAATAATAAAAGCTGTTATCAGTTAAATCACGTTCTTGGTTTTTAAAGTCTAAAAATTGTTTGTAGCTAGTGTATTTTAAAAAGTGTTTATCAACCATGCCCATGATGGAAAAAACGATCAGCATAGGTAACTGTTTTGCTTTACGCTTTGCTGTTTTAAACGATAAAAAATGGCTTTCATATTGGCTTGTTTCATCAAAGCTAATGCTACTTTCCAGTACAGTTTTTAAGCTTGTATGAATTTTATCATTTTGGTGTTTAAACAAGTTTGATAATAACTGTTTTTTTTCTGTTTTTATTTTTTTATCGATTAATTTTGTTTGAGGTATATTCGATTGATTAGGTAGTAGGTAGGTTATAAAAGTGTACACGATAATCCCAATGGTCACTTCCATTAACCGTTCTTGAGATAAGTTAAAAATTGTCATTGGCAATGGGAATACTGATGTTCCGAAAGCAATGATTGCAGAGGTGTAACCCGATAACGAAAACATATATGGCATCATATAACGCGAAATTAATGTCATAAAAAGACATATTGATAGCCAAATAATGATTAATGCAGTAAAAATCCAATGATCGTTGATACTGATATTGGCAATGAGAGTAACAGCAATAACCCCAATAACGCTACCCGATAACCTTGCTGCCATTTTAGCTAAGCTTAGTGATGGATCTGGATAGCCAATAATAGCAACGGTCATCATCGACCAATATGGCTTATCAAAGCCAAAATAAGAGGATAAAAACCAAGCAAGTAAAATAGCTAATGTATACTTGATTGCAAATAACCAGTTTAATTTCATTGCTTACTCTTCAATAAATACAGTGCAAGTCGTTCCTGGGATCAAGGATATATTTTGGTTATTTTGCAGCGATATTTTGACTGGCACACGTTGCGCTAGCCTAACCCACGGGTAGTTGGGTTGCACATTCTCTAATAACTGGTTACCTGTTGATGAGTTATTATCATCGATTGCTCGGCCGATGCTTTGTACTTTTCCACTTAATTCATTGTTATTGCCATATAGCTGTATTTTTGCATTATCCCCTATAACCACATTTGTCATTTTAGTTTCTTCCAAATAGGCGATAACATAGTAGGAGTCTTTATCTACAATAGCGAACAACGGTGAGCCTGCATTAATATAATTGCCCATTCTAAGGTTTAAGTTCGTGATAAAGCCATTAACGGGGGAGAATATTTGCGTTCTTGAAAGATCAAGCTTTGCTTTATTTATCTTTACTTTCGCCAACTCTATCTTTTGAGTCAGACTTGCTAGCCGAGACTGAGCATCTTCAAGCTCTTCTTTTGAAATGGCGACTTGGTTTAGTTTTGTACGCCTAGCTAATTGGTTTTTTGCAAAGTTATGTTGAATAATCAGTTCGTTGAGTTCGAGTTCAGATTGGCGAACTTTAATCTCATAATCTGTCGGGTCTATAATTAATAACAAATCACCTTTTTTAACTTCTTGGTTATCAATGATTAAAAGATTATCAATTTTACCTGAAACCTCAGCGGTTACTTGGTTGATCTCAGCTCTTATCCGGCCATCACGAGTCCACGGGCTTAATGCATAATGGTTCCAGAGTAAATAAATAGAGGAAATAATGATGAACAAAGAGAGAACGATGATTAAATATTTTCTGATATTCATTTTTACCAACTACGAATTAATAACGAAGTGTATGCATAAAATACATAAAAACAACATAGAGATATCAAACAGATTACCTGCATATTCATATTTGCTCATTAAATTTATATAAGTAGTCCTAAAGATTAACCATGAAAAGAACCCTAAAAAAAATATGAGTATGATCCCAGGTATAAAAACGGTTCCCCCCAAAATAAGATCTGTCATCGGTTATTCCACCATGTATGTATATAACATTTCATTGTAGTGATATTTAGCAACTTGGCATGTTTGATTTTTTTAGTCAACTACCAACTAAATTAATCGGTGTGTTATAACACTATATTATTCCAATGTGTAGTTCTATCGCATTAATCGTTAATTGATTGATACAATATATCATTAATTTATCTGGTGTGAGTACTGTTGAATTAATGGTGAGTAATTAAATTTTTACATATCATTGATGATGCTTAATGCTTTGTTTTTATTGGCTTTTATATTTTTTGTTAAGTTTTTATCTATCCAAAGGTTAGCTTAAACGACTTTTAACAAGTGGATGATTCAAAAAAATCGTTGAGTAAATAATATGGTTTTTATTATTTTAAGAGTGTTTTTAATTATTTTCGACATACTGAGCTCTTATTTTGTATGATGATTAAAAGGGTATTATCAATAAATAAACACGTGTAAGTTGTTTTTTGTATGATTTATTTGCTCTTATCATTTTATTATTCGAACGCAGTAAGAGTATATTGATGAAAGTAATATTACTGCGATTAAAATGTATTTTTTAAATTTTATACTATCTACATCGAATATGATTATTCGTTAGAAATACTTAACAATAGCAAGAAAAGCAGCAATGAGTTTCTTAAAAGAAAGTTAGGGCATGTTTAACGTGGTATGTTAAATGACTGTTATCTTGTATCCCATTGAAATATAAAAACATAAACTAAAAATCAGATTGCATAAGATAAATTGTAAAAATAAAGAGTAGAAAATAATCTAAGTTATCAAATTCATTATCTAAACTTAAATGGTTTACATGTAAACTAACACTTGGGTCTGGCCTCAAGCTAACAATAAAAATTAAGGGGAACATAATGGATGAACAATATGACGTCGTTATTATCGGCAGTGGTCACAATGGCCTTGTGGCAGGGGCAAAACTTGCGCACAAAGGACTTAAAGTTGTTGTATTAGAAAGTGAAGGTACGATAGGCGGCGCGGCTCGCACAGCTGAAATTACCCAGCCCGGTTTTCACCATGACTTGTACGCAACCAATATTGGGTTATTTTTAGGCTCACCATTTTACCAAGAATACCAAAGCCAGCTACATCAAAATGGTTTTGACATCGTCACCAGTGACCGCCCATATTCAAATGTATTTCCAGATGGTGATGGGATTGGTGTTTACCAAGATCGCGAGAAAACTGATGCGATGTTCCGTAAATACTCCCCGCAAGATGCCGACAGCTTTTGGGAATTACTCCGTTACTTTCAAAAAACCGTTGGGCATTTTGCACCCTTAATGCAAATGGAATTACCCTCATTTAAAGCTGCTAAGCAGTTGTTTTCTATGGTTAGAAACTTAGGTATGGGGGAGTCGCTTAATTTAGCGCAATTAATTCTTAAATCCACTCGTCAATTTTCAGAAGACTATTTTACGCATCCAAAAACCCGAGCACTGTTTATTCCTTGGGCTTTTCACCTTGATTATGGCCCTGATGTGACGGGTGGGGCGACATTTTCATTTTTAGAAAGCTTAAGCGATCACCTTAATGGGCTTTCCATTAGCCGCGGTGGTGTGGGGAATTTAATGCTCAGTATTGCCAAAATTATTGAAAACCATGGCGGAAAGGTGCTGACCCAACAAGACGTCACTGAAATCATCATCGAAAATGGTAAAGCCATTGGCGTAAAGACTGTGTCAGGGAAAACTTTCGGTGCGAAAAAAGCAGTGATTGGCAATATTACGCCAACACAAATTGTTAACTCACTGATTAAAGAACAACACTTACCGAGCAGTTATATCCAAAAAGCGAAACGCTACCGTTATGGTGCGGGGACGATGATGCTGCACTTTGCATTGGATAAACCCCTTGAATGGAATGCAGGGGAAGATTTCTCTAACTTTGGTTATGTACATATTGGCCCTTATACAGACGATATTTCAGCAACCTTTGACCAAGCTCAACGGGGGATTTTACCGGATAGCCCAATGCTGGTGGTCGGGCAGCAAAGTCGAAGTGACCGAACACGCGCACCAGAAGGGAAAGAAACGCTGTGGGTACAAGTCAGGGCATTACCATTTTCGCCAACGGCAGACTCCCGCAATGAAATTGCTATTGGGGACTGGGGTTCGATGAAGCAGTCTTATGCCGAGCGTGTCATTGATAAAATTGCGGATTACGCGCCAAATATCAAACAGAATATCCTTGATTATGCAGTGTTATCCCCCGCAGATTTAATGCGGCATAACCGAAACTTGGTGAATGGTGATAGTGTATCGGGGAGTCATCAAATCAGCCAAAACTATATTTTTAGGCCTTTCCCAGGACACTCTCGGTATAAAACACCGATTAAAAATTTGTGGATGATCGGTGCGGCAACGTGGCCGGGAGCGGGGCTTAATGCTATTTCGGGCTATTTGGTGGCAGATCATATTTTAAAATAACGCATTGAACTTCACTAAAATTATCGTGAGCCTGATTAGGTTCACGATAAAATTCCCTTTATAATCTTGCTCACTAAGACGCGCAGGGGACCCATGATGAACAAAAATGAGTTGATTGAGTATATCCAAAATAATTATGGTGTTGACCCAGAGTACCCATGGGCAAGAGCGCCGACGTTTGCGACCTTTAAACATAGCAATAATGCAAAATGGTTTGCAGTGATCATGGATATTGCAGCGAAAAAGGTGATAGAAAACGGCGGAGAGGAAAAAATTGATATTGTGAATGTCAAAGTGCCGCCCGAGTTAGTCGGCTCATTGAGGTTACAAAAAGGCATTTACCCCGCTTATCATATGAACAAAGAGCATTGGGTGACAGTTAAACTGGGGAATGAGGTAAGTGCAGCTGAGTTGACAGCCTTGGTTGATGAAAGCTACCGCCTAACCACTTAACTTGCGATAAATAGTCAGCTCCCCAAACTTCCCTTTATAGACAGAAACAACCATGCTTTATCATTACATATCTCAAGCCTTAGTAGCCCAGAATTGTACTTTATTGAGTGACCACCAATGGCAAGATCCACTATCAGAAGTGATAGTAAAAACCCGTCAATGGCAATTTGCTGATGGCGTTGTGATTTCATGTACTGAGGAAATCGAAATAGAGCAGGTTGACTGTGATAATCAATGCCCAGAACGTTGGATTCTTTGGCAATTAGTACAAGAGAATGGTCTGAATATTTACCCAAAAAGAAAAGAATTTTTTAATATTTGCCAACAAAACTTTTGGTTGAAAGTGCAAAAATAGCGTTCGCTCTAAAAACGACCTATTTTTTCACTAACTATTTTATATTTAGCATTTTCCCCTCCTACTCGGAAATGAGAAATAACACATATTCGTCTTTTATAACGCCGTTTCATATTGAAACTTACTAGTGTTTTAGTTAAGGCGTTCTAATCTGATTGTTTTTTTACACCTATAAAGCGTACAGATAAATCTGAATTTAATTAACCATACAAACAATGGTTTCATTTGTAATTAAATTTTATACAGATAGATAAGCTTACCTAATCAAAAAATGAATCTCATATCAATTTTTTATCATTTGATTAACAATATTTATTTCATTTTCTTCGATTGGCTATGTAAGCTTACTTAGTGGTTATTCTAATTAATTACCAATTAAATCATTATGTTATATATTGTCGTTATGGAAATTTAAGGTAATATCAGTTCTGTTTGAAATTCCCTTGGTTTTATTTATTCTTTTATGCCGCCGAGAGGCGGCTTTTTTTATCACTTTTGCGCCAGCCACATTCCACTTTTCTTCATCGCAAAACCAAACAGTACACCAACCAGTAATGATTGAATAGTGACCAGCCACGCCCCTTGTGCAGCAAAAATGGTACAGGTACCCACAAAGGTGCCGGGGATATATGACAACCACTGTTTTTTCGCTTGAATGCACATAAAAAAGGCCACAAAACCTGTGACAAAATAACCAATAAAACTCGGTAAATCTTGCAAATAGCTGCCGCTGTGTAAGATAACTAAACCCCATACAACACCGCTACTGACCGTCAATGCGGTAATACCCAGGCCTTTGAGCCCATCTTTGGGGTAGGCAAAGTAAGCGGTACAGCCCAGAAAGCCAGCCCAGCCAATTAAGCCAAGTAAATCAGCGACCCACGCCCATAGGCCTGAGAGAATTGCGGTAGTTAATGAAAGGCAAAAAAGTAATTTCACAATAGCGACTTCAAATTAGAGTTAATCAATTCAGAGAACCTTCAGCTGCTGCTTACGGTTGCTCAGTGCTGCATTATTATGCTTAATTAAAAATACATAATTTGTTGGCTCGATTCAGCTTTTGGCTAATTAAAATAGCTATAGCGCATTTCTTAACGAAATTTGCTTTAACGTATTAATAAATCACGATTATTTTGGATTGCCAATAAAGGTGAGAGCAAACAAAGGCGAGCATTGTATCCAGCGGATCCTTATGTTGCAATTTGTATCTGCGGTTATTTATCTGAATTCACAACCTAGATCAACTGCAATCGTTTACCTGTATTTTTTAAAGAAAAAGTACGAAAATGTATCTATTTAATGAATTGGAATTCTCGCTATGCATAGCTTATTTACCCAACATTCTATTTCCCTGAATATATTCATTTATGTAATAAATAGAAGAAGCCACGAAGCTAACACAATCATATAACGCTAGGCATATTGCACCGCGCATATTGTACAAGATAAGTAGCATCCTCTATCTTACTTTGCCGCGTAAGGTGCTTTGAGACTTGGCAGAAGAAAGCACGGCGATTACACAGCGTTACCAGCCAACAGCGACACCCGCACCAATCACTGGGCTATTGGCATTATTCCATGCAATAGAGCTACGCAGGTTCACATTTTTTCTCACTTGGTACTGTGCCCCTGCGGCAAGTGCTTTGCCGTTTTTATAATGGCCGATACCAAGCCCTGCACTGAAGCGGCTATTTAAGGAATAGGGGATATTGCTCATGGCGGCAACAGAGGCGATGCCTGAATTGGCTTGTTTGGCGGATTTATTGATTTTATGTTTTAGCTGCGTAACTTGCTGCTCATAGCGGTTATCGAGCTGAACAATTTTTTCATCCAGCTGGTCGTTGATATTAATAATTTCCCCATAAACTTGATCACTGAGTTTATCCATTTTGTCGAAGCTTTGAAGACGAAGGTTATCAACACTGAGGTTGGTGTAGCTTTGGCTTCTGTTTGCTGCATCTTCCAATTTTAACTCAGTCATTTTATTGCTATTTTTTAGCTGGTTTTCAATGTCTTTCTTATTATTGGCTTGGCTGGCAGTCAGGTTTTTGGTGATGTGGCTTATTTTTTTGATATTGTTGCGATTTATATCGGTAAGGGACTCAAAGTAATTCATTCGGTCATGGAAGTTTCGCTCATTACTCGACAGACGGCCTAAATCATACTGGATTTTCTCAAGTTCCGTCGGGGATGGGGGAAGGG
Organism: Providencia sp. UF-224; assembly: GCF_058245955.1. Lineage (NCBI taxonomy): Bacteria > Pseudomonadati > Pseudomonadota > Gammaproteobacteria > Enterobacterales > Morganellaceae > Providencia > Providencia sp. UF-224. Next base: position 81,325 of record NZ_JBSICC010000012.1, read on the forward strand.
GGTTAGCTAGCGTATAACAAGACACAGTGACAAGCAGTATTGAAGCAAGCGAAATGGCACGGTTATTTATTCTCATATTGAATTCCTTATCAATAATAAATTATTTATTCCATTTTTATTTGTCATCATTTGAATGACATCCGTATGCTAGGGGCTTTTGGCTAAAATGAAAAATCGCTTATACAAGGCGGTTTATTCGGGATATTCGTGGTGGGGTAGTTTCACGCCAGTGTTATTTAAATCAGTGATGGCAAGTGGCTACAAATAGATAATTGTGAAATGATTAATTCGCTAAATGACACTTTTTGCACATTTTAGGTGAAGTTTGTTAAATAACATGGTATTTTTCTGCCAAGCCGCATTGTACCTTGTTTTTACACGAAATTTTAAATTGCTTGGTCAGGCATTATGGCGAAAAAACCGGCAAGTTGCGAGTAAGGTTAAATCACAATGTCATTTTTTGCCTATTTTTGGCAAATGAAAACGTTGATAATGTTTTCCATACTTATTTATTAGGCTACTCATTAGAAAGAAAGGCGCGCAAGCCTATCTCCCCTTAACGTGTTTAACGCGCGGTGTTGAGGTGCTTGCTTATGCAACTTTGTTCGTTTAGATAATTTGGCTGAGCAATAGATTCAATTATTAAGAATAAAGACTGAATTCATAGGATTTAAATTATGGCAGTAAGAGAAATTATTGAAATTCCCGATGAAAGACTGCGCATTAAATGCAGCCCAGTGACGGATTTCGCCGTGGTACAAACGTTAATCGATGATTTAATCGATACTATGTACAGCACAGATAACGGCATTGGCCTTGCTGCTACGCAAATCGCAGAAACCAAATCCATTATGGTGATTGATATTTCGGAAAACCGTGATCAACCAATGGTGTTTGTGAACCCTGAAATCGTCGAAAGCGAAGGGGAAACCAGCTACCAAGAAGGGTGCTTGTCAGTGCCTGAAATCTACGCGGATGTCGACCGTTTCTTACGTGTGAAAGTGAAAGCGTTTGATAGACACGGTAAGGCGTTTGAGGTGGATAGCGATGAGTTTTTAGCCATCGTGATGCAACATGAAATTGACCACTTACACGGCAAAGTATTCCTCGACCACTTATCCACGTTAAAACGCAATATGCTGCTTAAAAAGCTGAAAAAACAGCAACGTTTAAAACAGCAACAATAGTCGTTGGAAGAGGCGTGTCAGGTCTGTTGGCCTGACACCCAAATTTTATTCCCTAGGGCGAATGACTAACGGGGCGTCGGGCTCATCAAATTGCCCATAGCTGTTATTGAGCACCCGTTTTTGGTCTAATTGCTTAATTTCTTTGCTTAAAAAGTTTAAATGCTGTTGTAAATATTCTTTAGTCACACGTTCATTTTCAATAATTTTATGCAATAACTGAATAAATTCCTCAGTGATTGGCTGCTGTTCTTCGAACGCTTGCGTTAACGCGGTGAGGTTTTCCACCGCAAGGACATACTCCGTTTCGCGGGAGACCAGAGTCTCCCATTCCCCAGATTGCGCTAAGGCAACTAAATTTTCACTTAATACTAAGACATTACGGTATATTTCTTGTAAATCGATAGGATTTTTATTGTCCACCTGATTATCTTTCATCCACATTTGCACCGATTTGTTGCCATGCAGAGGCGATATCGGAGAGTAACTGGTAAACTTCTTGGACATAAGCCACGTTGTTTTCGAGGTTGGCACGGAGTAGCTGCATTGTCATATACTCATATAAACTTGCTAAATTTTCTGCAAGTTCGCCGCCAGCGTCATAATTTAACGACTGCTTTAACCCAGTGTCAATGATGTCGATAGCTTTTGAGATTTCTTTACCTTTTTCAGCCACCTTCCCTTGCTGCATAAAAATCTCCCCGCGTTTTAGGGCACTTAGCGCCCCTTTAAACAGGATTTGGATCAGCTGGTACGGGGTCGCGTTGGTGATTTCACTCTCCAAATCAACCTGCTGGTAGGCGTGTTTTGCGTGACGTTGATACATATTTTTTAACCTAAAAGTCGGCCTAATGAATTACTGGTGCTGTTGAGCGACGTCATCATTTTGTCCAAGTTTTGGAACTGACGGCGGTACATGTCCATGGTGTTTTCGATTTGCTTATTGGTCTGCTCAATACGTTTGTCTAAGCTTTTCTTTTTCTTTTGGATACCATCGGTAGCGTTATGTAGCGTGCCTTCTTTGCTGTCCAAGGTGTCTTTTAAGTAGTTAAAGTTTTGCGTGCCAAAGCCCGTTTCTTTACCGTCACCCGCAAAAAACACTTTGACGCTAGAAGGGTTTTCTTTCAGGACTTTATCCAGCACTTTATTATCGATTTCTAAGGTACCATCGAGTTTTTGCTTAATACCCATTTTGCCAAGTGTATCAATTTCACCGCTAGCTTGTGGCATGCGAACTTGCGTGCGCAGGGTACTTTGGATCATACGTAAGGTGGAGTCACCAATCAGTGGACCATTGGTTTTGTTGGGTTCAGTACCTTTTTCGGAAGGAGTGTATTTAGTCAGTTCTTTGGCTAAATTTTGGAATTCATTATAGGCATCTACCCACGCTTTAATTTTGCCTTTGGCGGGCTCGATATCTTCAGAAACGATTAGGTGATCTGGTTTCTGATCTTCACTTTCTTTTTTTAAGGTCAGCGTTAAACCTGGAAACAGGTCTTTGGCTTCATTGGTTTGTGATTCAAGCTCGAAGCCATCAATGTTTAACAATGCATTTTGTGGAGCAACCATTTGATCCATTTGACTACCAGACGTAGAGATAACGTCTTTCCCATCAACTTGAGTCAATACAGAGTCTACATTGAGTAAATTAGCTAGCTTATCGTCTCCATCAACCTTAATGCTAATACGGTTATCAGTACCTTCTTTCTTTGAAGTTATAACTAAATGATATTGGTTAGTTCTATCTTTAATGACAGACGCACTAACACCTTTATCTGTTTTATTAATGGCATCCGCAATTTCAATTAATGATGTATGTTCGTTATCTAATTTGATAACAATTTTATCTTTATCTTCTTTTTGTGACGGTTGAGTAATGGTGATAGTACGCTCTTTATCATTACTCCCTAGCATTGCTTTATTGTCACTTTGGCCCTTGGTTGCGATAGTTTGCGCTTTTGCCATTTGTTTAACGACAACATCATGCACACCCGCAACAGCTTTACCGTCAGTTTTTACATCAAAGGCTTTATATTCGCCAGTGACTTTGGTGGTGCTGATATCGCCATATTTTTTTAAGTCTTCCGCGGCTTTTTTTAGTTTTTCTAAGGATGACTGCATTTTACCATAGGCGCTAATTTGCGCGTCATAACTGGCTTTTTGGGTGGTTAATGGCTCTAAACGACGGCGCTCCATCGATTCTAATTGGTCCATTTGTACGTTTAAATCTAAGTTTGACCCGATACCGAGTGTGGATATACCTGCCATGTTTTCTCCTACGCTATTCTCGTCATCCTTCAAGTTGCAGGGGTGTTGACTTCGCTACGCTCGCCGAATCACATACTTGTGTATGCTCATCGGCCTATCTTCACTTGTCGCCTACCTGCAACCCGAATGATTTAGAGTCTATGCTTGTGTTATTAACTCTGAAATAGAGTCTGTTTAGAGTCTTATCGGCAAAACGGAGCAAAATTTTAGACTATTCTGAGAAACAACGATGGCGGGAAGTAACGGGGTAAACCTAGGTATTTATTCTTATTAGGGGTAAATAACCAGAAAATAGATAAAAATAAACTAATTCCCAACAAAATAATAAAGTAAAAAGCGGCTTCCCGTGCAGGTTTTGCCGTTATTGATGAAATTTTTATGCAAAAAGCCTAAAGGGGTTTTGGTTACAGCCGATAAACATATTGCTGACGAAAATCACTCAGTTAAGCACATAGGCTTAACTTATTAATTTGAATAACAAGGACATTACCATGGCACAAGTTATTAACACGAATATTCTGTCTCTGACCACTCAGAACAATTTAAACCGTTCACAAGGCGTATTAGGTACGGCGATTGAGCGTTTATCTTCTGGCTCACGTATCAATAGCGCAAAAGACGATGCGGCAGGCCAAGCGATCGCTAACCGTTTTACGGCTAACGTGAAAGGTTTAACTCAAGCTTCTCGTAACGCCAACGACGGTATCTCTATCGCGCAAACGACTGAAGGCGCATTGAACGAAATTAACGATAACTTACAGCGTATTCGTGAACTGACTGTTCAAGCAAAAAATGGCTCTAACTCAGAATCTGATATTAAATCAATTCAAGAAGAAGTTGATCAACGTTTAGCAGAGATTGATCGTATTTCTGAACAAACTCAGTTTAACGGTGTGAAAGTACTAAGTGGTGAAAACCCTAAAATGACTATCCATGTTGGTACTAACGATAAAGAGAAAATCGAGTTTGATCTGAAAAAGGTTGATAGTACAGAATTAAAAGTAAATGGTTTCAAAGTTGGAGCTGAATCAGCTAAGCCACTAAAAGCTGCAGATTACGAGGCATTTACGGATCAAGATCTTGATGGTTTTCAGGTGGGTGAAGGTAAGGCTCCTATCGATTTCGGAAAAGCTACTGTCAAAATTGATGGTAAAGATGTAGAAATTACAGTTACAGAAGTTAAGGTTGATGATAAAGGCCAACAGTATATTAAAGGTACTATTCCTGCGGAAGGCGGCGCTACTACAGATGTTTTATATAAAGGTACAGCTGTTGGCGCAGGTAAAGATGAAGCAGATGCAGACGGAAAAATAGAATATACTATAGGTGAAAAAGTTGTTACAGAGGCTGATGTAGCAAAAGTTGAAGAAACTGCAAAAAAACAACTTGAAACGTTAGATACTGCAATTAAAAATGTAGACGGCATGCGTTCTTCTTTAGGTGCGATTCAAAACCGTTTCCAATCTACCATCAACAACCTGAACAACTCTGTTAACAACTTGAGTGCTGCACGTAGCCGTATTCAAGATGCTGACTTCGCAACTGAAGTTTCTAACATGAGCCGTGGTCAGATTCTGCAACAAGCAGGTACTGCTGTGTTGGCACAAGCTAACCAGGTTCCACAAGGTGTTCTGAGCCTGTTACGTTAATTCGTGATCGGTTTCTGAGATTAAAGGCCAGCGATGCTGGCCTTTTTCATGCCCGTCATACTTCGCGCCGCAGCGTTGTTGACTTCAGTCGCTCACCCGAATCACGTACCTATGTACGCTCATCGGGATGACCTCCTTCGTCGCCTAGCCGCAACACGAATTATTTAGGGCTCGCTTTAGCATTTTTTAGGTCAAAAACCAAACCAAACCAAACCAAACCAAACCAAACCAAACCAAACCAAACCAAACCAAACCCTAAAGATAATCCCTTTCAAATCAAAAATTGTATCTCAACAAAACAACCACTCCCACTTGTATTACCTGTAAAATCCCCTAAAAATTGAGTTAAAACAACCATTAACCTTGTTATCATTCAAATTTGACCTATTTAGGATAAGGGAAATAAAGCCACATTTATTGCCTTACTCTACGGATTGAAATCAAAACCAACACAGATAATGAATACCTTTTATAAAGCTTGAAGGGTGATTCAGGTTGTGAGCGATTTGTATACTGCCGAAGGTGTGATTAATAAAAATAGCCTATGGGAGCGTTATTACCCTCTAATACGCCATGAAGCCCTGAAACTGCAAGTTAGACTACCCGCCAGTGTTGATATCGACGACCTAATTCAAGCGGGGGGCATTGGTTTACTGCATGCATTGGAACGTTTCGATGTTACTCAAGGGGCATCGTTCGCCACCTATGCGGTGCAGCGTATTCGTGGCTCAATGCTTGATGAACTGCGCAGCCGTGACTGGGTGCCGCGCAGCGTGCGCCGCCAAGCAAGGGAAATGACCAAGGCCATAGGCGTGTTGGAACAATCACTTGGGCGCAGCGCGACGGAGCCAGAAATCGCCAAAGCGCTGGATATCGAACTGTCTGAGTATCGCCAAGCATTGCTGGACACCAATAACAGCCAGCTATTTTCCTACGATGAGTGGCATGAAGTTCACGGGGAAAGCTGCGAGCCGCAAATGGATGAACTCGATGGCGGTAACCCGCTGAGTTTGCTGATGGAGTCGAGCCTGAAGGCGCAAATTATGGCGGCGATAGACCAACTGCCAGAGCGCGAGAAAATGGTGCTGACGCTGTACTACCAAGAGGAGCTGAATCTGAAGGAGATTGGCGCAGTGCTGGAGGTGGGGGAGTCGAGGGTGAGTCAGTTGCATAGTCAGGCTATTAAGCGCTTGCGCGGCCGTCTCAAATAGATGCTCGTCATACTTCGCATTGTGGGGGTGTCGACTGCGCTCGGCTACTCGGGTCACATACTTATGTATGCTCCCCAAGATATCCTCTCTGGTCTTCTACCCACAATCCGAATTATTTAGAGCATCGCTACTGAGTTAAAAGAGTGTTTCTTGAAATTATTCTTTAGGTCACCGCAGTGGCGTTAAAATAAATTTAAGTAAGGTTGACACTTGGCCAACCTATAAATTATTTCCTTGCCGTTAAATTGCATTAATCGCGATATTAATACCCATCCAAATCATTGTTACGATTTGGGCAAAGAAGAAAATAAACCGCCATGTGGCGACCTTATCTGTTTGTGTTAGGCAAATATGGATAAGGCTTTGTGCAATTCGGCTGATAAATACAATAATGGCTAACGTATTAAGCAGAGTGCTTTCAGTGTGAGTGAAGTTCATGGCGACGACAATCGCCGTGTAAACGGGTAAATTTTCAATACAATTACAATGGGCGGCAATAGCACGCTGGTACCAATCGCTCCCTTGTGGCTTATTGGCTTGCCACTCTCCAACCGTTGCTCGCCCGGTTAAAATGCGCGACCAGCGGTATACACCAACGGTGCCAAATAAAATTAACAGTGTCCAGCCTGCAAAGGCTAATAAAATCCAAGTTGGTGTATTCATTTCATGTTCCAATTAATCAGTGAGGGAAAAATTATTTCGTTTTAAAAGACAGCGGAATTTTTAAATATTGTGTGCCATTGGATTCTGGCTCAGGAAATTCCCCAGCTTGTATATTGACCTGAATAGACGGCAACAATAACTTAGGCGCCGCAAGGCCTGCATCACGCTGTTCGCGCATAGCGACAAACTGCGCTTCGGTAACACCGTCGTGCACATGAATATTTGAGGCGCGTGCCTCTGCGACTGTCGTTTCCCATGCATAGCTATCACGCCCCGGTGCTTTGTAGTCATGGCACATATACAGGGTAGTTTCTTTAGGAAGCGCAAATAATTTTTGAATCGATTGATACAAGGTTTTTGCATCACCGCCCGGGAAATCGGCTCTTGCCGTGCCGTAATCTGGCATAAACAGGGTATCACCAACAAAAACAGCATTTTCAATATGATATGAAACACACGCAGGCGTATGCCCTGGGGTATGGATCACTTTTATCGGAATATGCCCAAGCATGATTTCTTCGCCTTCTGATAAAAGCCTATCAAACTCAATGCCTTGGGTTGAAATATGCGTTTGGTTGAATTTTTCAGCAAAAATCTTTTGCACATCTTTAATATGCTCACCAATGGCTATTTTTGCGCCCGTGAGTTTTTGTAGATGTACCGCTGCACTTAGGTGATCCGCATGTGCATGAGTCTCTAATATCCAAACAATTGCAAATTTCTGCTCCGATGCACTTTTTAATACCGCATCAGCAGAGGTGGTGCTCACGGTTCCACTGGCATGGTCATAATCCAGTACAGGGTCGATGACTGCGGCTTGCTTTGTTGCAGGATCGGAAACCAAATAAGTCACCGTGTGGCTTTCTTCATCAAAAAACGCTTGGATATCGACTGTTGTGTCCATGGTGTTCTCCTCTATATCGAAAATCCATTATATTAGTAAATGCTAAATTAGCAATATCTAATTTATATGAATCTAATTTAGGGTTTGGTAAATTAACATTTGCTAATATTCAGGTTGTGCTTTACAGTGCACTGTTCTGAGAGGAAATGTGTTAACATCTCATGGTGCAAAAAGGGGGCGGTATGGTGAATCAAGACGACTTTTTACGGGATGGAACAAAAAAAGCGGCACAATTATTGAAGGCAATAGGGAATGAGCATCGGTTGCTTATTTTATGTTTATTGCTGAAATATGATGAAATTGCGGTGGGAGAACTGCATAAATTAGTGTCGTTGAGCCAATCTGCGTTATCCCAGCATTTAGCAAAAATGCGTGAAGAAGGCCTTGTGACCTTTAGGCGTGATGCTCAGGTCATCTATTACCGCATTGATAATCCAGATGTTGCTAACGTTATTGGCACATTGCGGGATATTTATGCCCCTAAAGCTATCGACGTGAAAAATACGTAATAAAGCGAGCAAAAGGGAGGCTGTTATCCCCTTACCTTGGCTTCCCCCTGTACAATATCCCCGTTTCCGCTGTTTCTTCGGTGTAGAGATTTACCAAGTGAGTACGTTCTTAATTAATATGATGATGTGCGTTAAAAAAACATCGCCATCGCTATTATTGTTATAAATAGGAAAAAAGTTATGCCAATTATTGATGTCGCAATGAAACGTTATGCAGCAAAGTCATTCGATTCAACTAAAACGATCCCAGAAGATGTTTTTGCAAAAATAAAACAGCTACTGAGATTCAGCCCTTCAAGCGTCAACATTCAATCATGGCATTTTATTGTTGCGAGAAGTGAAGAAGCTAAGCAACGAATGGCGAAATCAACGGAAACGGATTACGCATTTAACACGCCTAAAATCCTTGATGCTTCATGTGTGGTGTTATTCTGCGCAAAAACAAATGTTGATACAGCGTATACCAATAAAATTCTTGAGCAAGAAGCCTTAGATGGCCGTTATGCGTTGGAAGAACACAAAGCGATGATGGCAGGGGCAAGGAATTTCTTTGTTAACTATCATGAGGATGCAGTAAAAGATTTACCTCAGTGGTTGAAAAACCAAACGTTTATCAACTTAGGTAACTTTTTATTAGGTGTTGCTGCATTAGGCCTTGATGCTGTCCCAATGGAAGGGATGGATTTCGCTATCCTCGATAATGAGTTTTCACTGGCAGAACAAGGGTTAGAGCCTATCGCAATGGTTGCCCTAGGATACCGCACAGAGGATGATTTTAATGCGGGATTAACGAAGTCCCGTTTACCTGAAGATGCGATCATCACTGAAATTTAAGTGAATACAGGTTTCCTGCAAAAGAAAAGGTAAGTCGCTAATATGGCTTGCCTTTACCTCGCCTTGAGACGTTATCAACCTATATTATCAGGGCGAGTTATTCACTCCCTCAATATCAATCCTCATCGGCGGATTTGGCCAAATAATTCTCCGCAGTGGTGTGCCATGCGCGGGGGGATTGAGTGAAGCCCAACTTCAGGTATTCAGTGAGATTGCTGTCGGTGGAGAAAAATAGAATTTGGCAGTCGGAGGGAAGTTCTTCGGCGGCAATGCGCATTAATTGGCGGTCGATGCCGTGTTTTTGATAATGTGCGTCAATGGCAAGTTCGCAGATATAACAGCAGGAACTAAAATCCGTGACCGCGCGGACAAACCCCACCACCTGCTCGTCATCCCATGCACTAATCAATAAATCCGCATTATTCAGCATTGCATCTAATTGAGTTAGGTTATCGGTTGAAACCGTGTCTTTAAACGGTGACTGAAGAATTAACCGAATAAAATCCTCAACTGAAATGGCGAAATTCACTTTAAAGTTCAGGCGGCTGGCAATAGCATCCATAGGGTTTCCCTTGCAATTAAATAGCTCTCCTATAGGTTTAGCCTGAAATGGTGAAAATTTCCTGTTTTTGTGGAATTTTATCAATTTGCATCGTCATTATTCGCAAATATATTTAATATTTATCATGGTTCTACTATTCCAATTACCATGTAAATGTCTTAAGTTAAATTCAAGGTAAGTCATTATGCTTAGCCCATGTAAAGAGTCAGGCAAAGCACCATAAGAATTCTATTCAACAGACAAGTGAACGAGATATGACTATGGAACTAAAGGATTATTACAGCATCATGGGTGTGCAACGCACCGATGATTTGAAGACCATTAAGACCGCGTATCGCCGTTTAGCGCGCAAATACCACCCCGATGTTAGCAAAGAACCCGATGCGGAAGCGCGTTTTAAAGAAGTTGCCGAAGCGTGGGCGGTACTGAGTGATAAAGACAAACGCGCAGAATACGATGAGATGTGGGAGCATCGAAACGACCCTTATTTTAACCAAGGGGCTCAAGGGCAGCAAAGCCATTCATACTCCCAACAAGGTTTTGATTCAGGGAATTTCGATGATATTTTCTCATCGATGTTTTCTCAACGTGCACGTAGTGGTAGCACAAGGCAGCCTCGCAGCCACCGCGGCCAAGACCTCGAAGTTGAATTAGCTATTTTCCTCGAAGAGAGCCAAGAATCACACAAACGCACCATAAGCTACAATTTGCCAGTTTATAATGCCTACGGTTTTATCGACAATGAAATCCCCAAAACATTAAATGTGACAATCCCTGCGGGGGTTATCGATGGGCAACGCATTCGCTTAAAAGGGCAAGGTACCGCAGGGGAGAATGGCGGTGAAAACGGTGATTTATGGATTACCATCCGCATTGCACCACACCCATTATTCGATATTAAAGGGCATGATTTGGAAATTGTGGTGCCTTTAGCCCCTTGGGAAGCGGCGCTGGGCACTAAAATCACCGTTCCAACCCTAAAAGACCCCATCGTTATTACGGTTCCTGCAAATAGCCAAGTAGGCCAAAAATTACGGATTAAAGGAAAAGGACTGGCGCACAAGGGTCATGCCGGTGATTTATATGTGATTATAAAAGTGGTGATGCCAGATAGCAGTGATGCGCAATCTAACGCACTGTGGCAGAAGTTGGCGGAGGCACAACAGAGTTTTGACCCACGTAAGAATTGGGGAGGAAAATAATGGAACAGTTAACAACACTCACCGTTATTGATTTCTGTATTCATACAGGTATCGCCGAAGATGAATTACAGGAAATTGTCGGGCTGGGAATAATCCAACCGATTGAAACAACTCGCGAATGGTTATTTGATGACCAAGCCGTGGTTATTGTGAGAAGGGCGGTGCGCCTTTACCATGAGTTAGAGATTGATTGGCCGGGTATTGCAATGGCGATGAACCTGATGGATCAAAATGACAGGCTACGGCGAGAAAATGAGATGCTGCGGTTACAACTCAAACGCTTTATTGATGAGTAGTATCAACCATTAACCAAGTTACAGCGTTTGGGGTTAGTGAATATTAAGCATAAAAAAGCCCTTATCATGGGGATAAGGGCGTAATGACGACAACGAGATTTTTTATTGTTAATTAAAGAGTCGCCGCTTCGGCAATGAGTTTACCGAGCGCTTGCCAGTCTTCTTTATCAATTAAGTCATTTGGTACCATCCACGAACCACCGCAGACCAACACCGATGGTAACGCGGTGTATTCTTTGATATTTTTCACACCGATACCGCCGGTTGGCATAAATTTCACTGGGTAAACGGCGCCAAGGGCTTTTAGCATTGCAACGCCGCCAGAGGCTTCGGCTGGGAAGAATTTTAATGTGGTTAGATTAAATTCAAGAGCCTGTTCGACGAGGCTTGGGCTATTAACACCAGGAATAATAATCACCTTTTTTTGTTGGCAATAGGCAACGATTTTTGGGTTAAAGCCCGGGCTAACGATAAAGTCCACGCCTGCATCAATGGCTTGGTCAACTTGTTCAGTGGTTAACACGGTACCCGCCGCAATCAGTAATTCAGGGTAGGCGGCACGCATATTTTTAATGGCTTGTACGGCGGCAGGGGTACGGAATGTCACTTCCGCACACGGTAGGCCATTTTCCACCAAGGCTTTAGCAAGTGGTGCGCCGTGCTCTGCGTTATTAATGGTGATCACGGGAACAACGTTCAGTTTTTTAATTCTTTCAATCAGTTGATTCATGGCTAAAGCCCCTTAACATTTTCCTAAATCGGTGGTTGGCATGGCCTCGGCTGGAATAATCGCTCCCCGGTGTTGGATAACGGTTCCTGCCAGTAAGTGGCCAGTTTTTGCTGCGTCGCACGGTGTGCCGCCCAAAATACGGCAGGCAAGATAACCTGCACTGAATGAATCCCCTGCGGCGGTGGTATCAATGACGTGACTGACTTTATTTGCTGGTACTTCATAACGTTCATTATCGATGATCACGTAGCAGGCCTCTGCGCCACGTTTGATCACTATCTCATTTACACCATACAGTTGCGTGCGTGCAATAGCTTCGATTTCGTGGCAATCCCCATACAGGAGTTGCTCGTCATCAAACGTCAGAAACGCAATGTCGGTTAATTTTAAGATTTGCTGGTAAGCCTGTTGTGCGGCTTCTTTTGACGGCCAAAGTGCAGGGCGATAGTTATTATCAAACACAATTTTCGCACCGTGCTGTTTGGCTTGTTGCAGTATTTCCATTAAAAGTTGGCGAGCTGCGTCAGGCAAAATCGCTAAGCTGATGCCACTTAAGTAAATAAATTGTTGTGAATTAAGAAGTTGCTGTGTGTGTGCTTTGCTGTTGTCATCCAACCAAAATTTGGCAGCAGCGTTATCGCGCCAATAAAAGAAACGGCGTTCGCCATCGGCGGAGGTTTCAATTAAGTACATACCCGGCAAATGTTTTTGTGAAATCGATACGGCTTCGGTATTGATGCCTTCTTGTTGCCAGCTATCACGCATTTGTTGGCTGAATGGGTCTTCCCCTAAACCAGTGATATAACGCGTTGTAACACCGTGTTTTTGGGTTAAGCGAGACAGATACAGCGCAGTGTTTAGCGTGTCCCCACCGAAGGCTTGCTTATACAGCTCCCCTGATTTTTGCAATTCAACCATGCACTCGCCAATGACGGCAACTTGCGGATGTGTACTCATATTTATCACCTGCACGATTACGACTGTGTTATCGATTACTGACTTGATGAGGCTATTAAAACGCATTTAGTGCAGAACTTCAATAAAAATGAAACGCTGTTTTAAAAATAATGAATCGCTGTTCTTGTTTTTGTGAGGCTCGACAATTATGCTATGCCGTATCACGTGGTTTTAATTGGCTTTATGATATTATCGCGGCCAATCTAATAGGATGAAGAAAACAACATGGATAAGACGACTCAAACTGATGCCGTATCCGCGGTGGTGAAAGTATTTAGTATTCTCAGTGCGTTAGGGGAGCAAAAAGAGATTGGTGTTTCCGAGCTATCTCAGCGCCTATTAATGTCAAAGGCCACCACCTTTCGTTTTTTGCAAACCATGAAACAATTGGGCTACGTGGAACAAGAAGGCGAGGCTGATAAGTACTCACTTACACTGAAGCTGTTTGAGCTCGGTGCAAAGTCCCTTGAATACGTGGATTTAATTGAAATCGCAGATAAGGAAATGCGCCATATTGGGCAAATGACCCATGAAGCGGTGCATTTAGGGGCATTAGATGACGATGCCATTATTTATATCCATAAAATTGACTCCAGTTATAACCTGCGTATGTATTCGCGGGTAGGGCGCCGTAACCCACTGTATTGCACTGCAATTGGTAAAATTTTATTGGCTTGGCAAGATGAAGAAACTATCCGCTTGGCCCTGAAAGATGAGTCTTTTACCAAAAAAACCGATACAACCATTTTAAGCGTTGATGATTTGCTGGTGGAGTTAGCCGCGGTGCGTGAGCACCATTATGCACAAGATAGAGAAGAGCAAGAGTTAGGCCTGCGTTGTATTGCGGTTCCTGTTTATGACCGTTTGGGTCATGTGGTGGCAGGGTTATCTATTTCGTTCCCAACCATTCGTTTTGATGAACAGCAACTTGATCATTATGTACAGTTATTAAAGGCATCAGGCCGCCGTATTTCAGAAAAAATGGGATATCATCACTATCCTGAATAATATTTGCAGGAGCAGGGGGATATTGGAATGTTATTCACGAGTTTCCACCTGCATTTGAAAAGCAGATTAATATTTCAAGAAATCGCCATTTGGCATATCCAGACTGTATCAATCAATTGATTTAATAATTTATGTTAATTATCTATTTGAATAATAAGGTTATCATAAATTAAATTTTAATTATTTCTATTCGGTACTACTGTTGTGCGTATAATGTAAACTTATCGACACAGTAGGATATCTTTATGTTTAAAAAGGCTATTTTTATTATCTTTCTTAGTTTCACTTCTTGCGGCTTTGCCAGCGACTTTACCTTTAAAGAGAAATCACCCGTTGATCGCCAGTTTGATAAAGACTACCAAGGGGTTAAAAAATTACAGGCAGAACAGAAGTTTGTCTTTGATCCCAAAAAGAAACTTTCGCCAGAAGAACAAAGTTATCAAGCTTTACTTGAGCAGCGTGACGCTGACGAAAATGCCTTGTTTAAGCATTTCAATGTCTGCGATGTCAACCCAACGGGAGCAGGGTGCCCAAATTCGACACCGTGGATGACCGATCGCCAACAAATGAAAAAAATGTTGGAACAAGCTCAGCGATATAATTAATGTTTTAATCATTGATAGTTTAATGATTGGGGTGAGTAAAGCCTCCCTTGGATGATTGAAAAGTTGATTATGTTTTCACTCAGTGACGCCCTTTTTGTTTTTTACATTTCATTTAATTCCCCAAGCGACGATGCATTAAGCATGTCGCTTTTTTATGCCTAAATAATTCGCAACGTAATAAACAATAGTGATATTGATGATAATGCAAATGATATTCATTATGATCTTGATCATTATTATCATTGGTGTATATTCCAAGTCCTGCTTGTATTCATAGGGGAAATAGGTTCGTAACCATTCAATAAATAAGGTTTTTATGTTGGCTTTGCTTAAGGCGCAACAGGTAAACCCACCATTACATTCACGAATTCCAGTATGGCAGCAGGGATATTTATCAATCTGCCAGACGGGGTTTTATCGTCTTAATAAAATAATCATTAATTAATGAAGGCATTACTTAAATGATATTTCAAAATAAAAAAATAATTAGCTTACTTGTTATTTGTTCATCAAGTGCGGCATTTGCGGATGAAACTCAAACTACACCTCAAAAAGATAAGCTGCTGGTTACTGCCAGTAAAATAAAATCGAATGGCAAACAAATTGACACTAAAGATGTTTCAACTGTTCGAGGAACAACCAACTCAGACATATTTGCGAATGAAAGTTCATTACAGGTTAATAATGCTCGAAATGAAGCAGGGGCATTAGATATTGGTATTCGAGGCTTACAAGGCAACGGGCGAGTACCGATTATTATTGATGGCAGTTTGCAATCGACCAATACGTGGCGGGGTTATCAAGGTAGTACGGATAGAACATATATTGATATGGATCTGGTGGATACTATCAATATTGAAAAGGGAGCGTCGATGAGCAAATTTTCAGGTGGCGCTATCGGGGGAACGGTTAAATTAAAAACGCTATCCGCGAACAGTATTATTCCTCAAGGTGACCAATTTGGTTTTTTATTTAAAGGGAATATTTACAATAATAACCGCCGCCCATCAGTGGCATCAGACAATAAAAATGAATCGCAGTATCGTTTGTCGGATGGGGTTAAAAATTCACACTTTAATAATGGTTCAGTGACGGCAGGTATGGCGTATCGAAATGAAAAATTTGATGTGTTGATTGCCCATAGCGATAGAAAACAAGGGAATTTTTTTGCAGGGAAAAATGGCTATCATAAATACGCCTCTACCGATGCACCGATAAAACCAGGGCAAGAAGTGGTGAATACCAGCTATGAAAGCCAATCAACATTGTTAAAAACCAATATCTACCTTAACCCTTATTCAAGTATTGAATTAAATTATCGACGTCATGAACAAAAAGCAGGGGAAGTTTTAGCTGCTTATTGGTACCAATCTGATGGAAAAATGCCACAGTGGTCACTGGGAACGGCAGATATTGATACCGCATCATTGAATTATTCCTATAAACCAGACTCACTGTGGGTGGACATGAATTTGGGTTTATGGTGGACGAAAGGTAAATTTAAGCAACGTAATGGTACGACAGATGATGTCACTGCACATTATGGCAACCAATATCAGCACCGTTATACAGATGAACGGATGGGTTTTAACTTAGAAAACACCTCTGAATTGGCAAATTACCCTATCAATGTGACTTACGGCGTGGAATTTATGGAGCAAAAAACGAAGCCGTTAACCAAAACGTATCAACCAATATGGACACCAGAAGGGACAATTCAGGGGGACGAGTTGGACCCTGTAACGCGCAATGCCAAAGGTAAAAACACGTCTGCATTTACCAATATGGAGTATAAAGGCGAGTGGGTCAGTACATTAGCGGGTTGGCGTATTCACTCTTTTGATGTTGATGACCATGTATTAGGGAAAAGTATCAGTTATGGCCCGAAAAATGATTTTATGGGTGAAGTGCGTTTCCATGTGACTGATGAGTTAGATGTATACACTAAGTATTCAGACAGTTATCGCGAGCCAAGCCTATTTGAAACCACCGTTTCTGGGCAAACCTATTCTTATACGCCAGATGTGCCACTCAAACCTGAGCATGCTAAATCATTTGAGGTCGGAATAGATTTTGAAAAAAATAACCTTATTTTTGATGAGGATACCGCTCGATTGCGGGTAGGGTACTTTAATAATGATATCAAAGGGTATCTTTCCCAAGGTGTTAACCCAACGGGGGTCTATTCCCCTTATGTTGTGATGAAAAACTACGATAGCTTCAAGCTTTCAGGTTATGAAATTGAAGCGAAGTATGACTCTCATTATGCCTTTGGTTCTTTAGATGCCACCTTCTATAACAACTCAGAACTTTGTTCTCGTGATGAAATGGAATTAGGTAACTTACCATCAGCGTGTAATGCGGTCGGTTTTGCTTGGGGGCTATCTCCATCGCGCCTTCCGCCGAAAAAAGTCGTCTCGGGGATTGTCGGCGTGAAAATGTTTGATCAAAAATTACAAACAGGTTTGCGTGTACGTTATAACGCAGGTAAGGAGTACCCGCAAAAATGGTTAGCGGGAACGGCCGCTGCGCCTGTCACTAAATTACATGCCACCACGACTTTTGATTTACTCGGTAAATATTCAATTCAAAAAAACCTTCATGTGAATTTCAATATTGATAACTTAACCAACCGCTATGCGTTTGACCCAGGCACGGTTATTTATATGCCAATTCCAGGAAGGACGTTTAGACTTGGGCTAGAAGCAACTTTCTAAGTTGTTCAATTCTATTGCCTTAGATTGTGTAATCTAAGGCAATTTTATGTACGCCATTTATTTTGCAGAAAACTCTTTATATGCACTGAGGGTTTCAGCGGCATACATAGCGGATGGGCCGCCTCCCATGAAGATAGCGACACCGAGTGCTTCAGCCAACTCTTGTTCTGTTACGCCGAGCTCAACCAAGGTTTTGGTGTGAAAACCAATACAGCCATCACAGCGACTTGCAACCGCTATGCCAATAGCGATTAGCTCTTTGGTTTTTTTATCTAGGGCACCATTTTGAACGCCTGTACTGACAAGCCCCGAAAAGTGTTTCATAACATCAGGAATATGTTTACCTAATTCTGGAAGGTGTTTACTGATATGTTGGGTAACTTCATTGTATTTAGACATTGTTTTCTCTCATTTTTTATTTATCTGAAATCAATATATGAATTAATATAATTTATTTTTGTATAATGTCAATTACATAAAATGATAACTCATTGTTAGTTTAATGGTTTTTAAAATTGATTTAGTTTGGGTTTTTGTTTTGACAATGGGGAGGCGCAGGAAAAGGGTGCTAAAAATGGGCAAAAAAAACCTCCAAAAAAGATAAGGAGGGAAAATAAATATAAAGCGAGCCTATTTATATACCACTAATTTAATCTAAACCATACCCGACCAGATGAATTCTTTTGTAAATACACATCAGAGGTTGGTAATTTATATAAAAATTCTTTCTAATTCATTCGGATAGAATGTTATTTAACAGAGTTAATCAACCACTGTAAATAATTATCTTCGACGTGATTGGGGTCGAGCCTTATTAATTCAGGCGTTTCATAAGGATGTATTTTTTTTATTGCCTCGAAAATGCTGAGTTGGTTGGATTGCGTTGTCTTAATAAGTAGTAAAATTTCTTTGTCTTTTGTGATGTTGCCTTGCCAAAGGTATAAGGACATTATTTCTGGTAATAACGAAACGCAGGCAGCTAGCCGATTATCTAAAAGATGTTGTGAAATTTTAATCGCATTTTCTTGACTGTTGGTTGTGCATAATACGATGCAAGGTTGTTGAGCGTTGTCACTGTGCAGATTATTGGCGTTCATTTTATTTCCTCGGTAGTCACATTAAGAATGGTTGCTTCAAAAATAGTAGATTAAAGAAAAATACAAGGAATGAGTATAAATTCGAAAGGTGAGCTTTTTAAATACACAAAGATGGCTATCAATATTTCAATTAGCATCTATTTTTAGTTATTGCTCGATGATCTAATAAATAAATTAATTTGGTAGAGCCCTAGATTGTAACTGATTAAATATTGCCCTCTTTGTTCTTTTTTTAGTCTTAAAGTATAGTTAAAATATTATTTTTATATATTCAAAAAATTAAAAAATTTATTCATTATGTGTTAACTCGATTCAGCCTACAAAAAATAAGGTTAAATTATAAAAAAAATTGAAATTTTAGTATATTAAAAGAATGAAGGTCGTGAATCGGAGTTTTTGTATTTCTAACGTAAAATACATTTTAAATGAGTGAACTGCTAATTTAGCGGGTAAATTTATTCTTGCGTTATTAAAAGCAAGTAGGGCTTTCTTTGAATTAAATAACGGACTGAATTTTATTAGCGAATTGGGTAACACGAATTATTACAAAAAAAACTACTTTTTTTATAAAACAAAGTAACTCACTGATAACGATCAATGTTTTTAGGTCTTACGTTGTTAACATAATGATGTAAATCAGAACAATTATCTAAATATACTCAGTACCTCCATCTTTAGGCATGTATGGATAACTTTATGAATAAACTTACACCTTTAAAACCTGTACCTACATTAATCGCGGTCGCAATTGCACTCATCATTTGGTTTTTAATTCCTGTCCCTGAGGGCGTTAATCCAAATGCTTGGCATCTTTTAGCATTATTTGTCGGCACAATCGCCGCTATTATTGGTAAAGCATTACCAATTGGTGGTGTATCCATTGTGGCTATTTCATTAGTTGCCGCAACAGGGGTAACCAACCCTGAATCTACAAAAGGCGCTATTGCAGATGCATTAAGTGGTTTCTCAAATGATTTAATTTGGTTGATTGGTATTTCAATCATGGTCTCTATGAGCTTGAATAAAACAGGTTTAGGGGCAAGGATTGGTTATTATGTTATTTCATTATTTGGTAAAAAAACGATTGGAATAGCGTATTCACTCGCCATCGCTGAAACAATTCTTGCACCTGTCACGCCAAGTAATACCGCGCGAGGCGGCGGGATCATTCACCCAATTATGCGCTCAATTTCTGACAGTTTTGGGTCAAAAGCAGAAGACGGAACGGCGGGTAAAATAGGGCGTTATCTTTCTTTAGTAAACTATAATATTAATCCGATTACATCGGCGATGTTTATTACAGCAACAGCACCAAACCCATTAATTGTCAGTTTAATCATCAGTGAAACCAGCCAAAGCAATGAATTGACTTGGGGAATGTGGGCGATTGCAGCATTTGTTCCTGCGATTGTCTCGCTTATTTTAATGCCTCTGGTTATCTACTTTATGTATAAACCTGAAATTACCTCGACGCCAGATGCCCCAAATTTTGCTAAAGAACGTTTGCAGCAATTAGGACCTGTATCGTTGCCTGAAAAGATAACGTTAGGGGTTTTTGGTTTGCTGTTATTAATGTGGGCGGGGGTGCCAGCGATGATCTTTGGGCCAGCTTACAGTATTAATGCCACAACCGCGGCCTTTATTGGACTGAGTATTTTATTAGCAACAGGCGTGATTAATTGGGATGACGTACTGAAAAATAAAGGGGCTTGGGACACCGTCGTTTGGTTCTCCGCTTTAGTTATGATGGCCAGCTTCTTAGGTAAATTAGGCCTAATTAAATGGATGTCATTAACCGTCGGAAGCACAATTGATAGTATGGGAATTAGCTGGGTATGGGGAATGCTCATTCTGGTTTTAATCTATGTTTATTCTCACTATTTCTTTGCAAGTACCACAGCGCATATTACCGCGATGTATGCCGCATTTTTCTCCGCTGGTTTAGCATTGGGCGCGCCTCCAATGTTACTAGCGCTGACACTGGCGTTCTCTTCATCGTTAATGATGTCGTTAACCCACTATGGAACAGGTACCGCGCCGATTATCTTCGGGTCGGGGTATGCAACGCTCGGTGAATGGTGGAAAACAGGCTTTGTGATGAGCGTTGTTAACCTCGCGATTTGGTTCTTCATTGGTAGTATTTGGTGGAAGTTCTTAGGCTACTGGTAATAATATCTTGTTAGAGTAACGAAAAATAAAAAGTCGGGTAATAATCACCCGACTTTTTTATGTCCGTTAAAGGCTAGACAACAGCGATAGTTGCGATAATTGCGCTGCCGATAATCGAAATTAGCATCACTTTTTTCCAGCTAATTATGGACTTGGAGTTGAGTGCATGTTGCCATAACAAACTGATTTCATCAGCATGAGCATATTTTCGTGTTTTAATAGCAAGTTTAACGTTTTTGATCATATCGTTGTCTTGCGAGACAGTATTTTTCATGATCATGGCAATTTACCTTTATTGTAATAAATAACAGCAATGAGTTGAGTTATATAAGAAACCGTTCCGATGTAATGATTATCGCAGATAAAAAGTGAATAAAAATTGTCGAGTTTTTTTGCCTATTTCCTCATTTAGACACAGACGTGTTTGTGTTTAGGATTTTTACTAACTAAAAGAATCGATAAAAATAAAAATAACGTCATTAAGAGGAAGTCAGGAGTATTTAAAGGTCATATTTACATTTTTTGGCGTGATATCTTTAATTTGGAAGAGAAGAAAGAAAGGCCATAAATGTGATTGGTTTGATGGTAAAAGCCAGTATGATATATAGGCTTACCATCAAATTTTGCAGAGGAAAAAATGTATTCACAGAGGAAAGCTGAATTTTTTTTGGTATTGACTACGATGATTGCTGCTTGGGGATGGGTTTTTTCTCGAGAAGCAGTGCAAGGCATGCCAGTTTTTGCTTTTCTTGGAACACGTTTTTTACTTGCTGCAATTATCTTGCTCCCTTTTTGCAAAGGCAAAAAAAATAAAATTCCACTAAAACAACTCCCTAAAATACTGATGACAGGTGGTTGGATGGCTCTCAATCTTGTTTTATGGATCCACGCAGTCGCGATTACTGATTCTATCGGGGAAGGGGCTTTTATTATGAGCCTCGCGATGCTATTCGTTCCTCTGGTTGCATGGGTGATATTAAAAAACAGGCCAACCCGATATTTCTGGGAAGCACTACCCGTGGCAATCATTGGGTTGGCTTGTTTGACGTTATTTAAGGCGCAGTTGGAATTTAAAGCGAGTCAGTTGTGGTTTTTAGGTGCGGCGATTGTTCAAGCAATTTATTTCTGTTATACCAGCTTATACACTCGAATGGTGCCCCTTTTACCCTTAACAACCATACAGTTAGCCACTACCGGAATTGTAGCAATAGTGCTTTCATTCTTTTTAGAAGAGTGGCCGACAAGTTTAACTACGCCAACAATGATGTGGCTGGCAGCCAGTGTCGTTATTGCCACCAGTTTACGATTCGTTTTACAGTTGATTGGCCAAAAAAATACCAACGCAGCGAATGCTGCTATTATTATGATCTTAGAGCCTGTAATGACGGTTTTTGTTGCGGCTATTTGGTATCACGAACGTATGCCTCTAATTCAAATAGTAGGCTGTGCATTAATTTTATTTTCTTTATTTTATTACCGCTGGCGCTGTTCAAACTCATTATCTAAATAAGACTGATAGATAAAAAAGCATTAATCATTGCGGATTTTTGAAAAGAAAACGACTATGCTTAGTAGCAAGATTTACTGATGGGGATATTAATCTTAATAAGAGGTTCTTATTTTGTGCATTAAGATTAATAGTGTTGAAAATAGAAAATAATTACCCACAATAGTGAAATACTGGGTGAGGGCATGCGTTGTCACTTGCTTAGGCATTAAACACTAATTGGGGAAATAGGCAAAAAATGAAAAAATTAGCATTAATATTGGGTATGGCGGGTGTGATGACAGTATTATCAGCATGCTCCGATGAAAAATCAGAAATTGCAGAATACAAAGAAAATTTTGTGAATACGTGTGTGGTGGCCTCAGGTAATCCTCAAGGTGAAACTGCAAAAGCAATTAGCGCTATTTGTGGTTGTGCATACGATAAAACGATTGAAAAATATGGTTTAAGTGAATTTAAACGTATGGATAGTGAGCTGGAGAAATCAGGAAATGCAGAACCTGAGTTCCAAAAAACAATGATTGAATTTGTTCAACAGTGTTCACAAAACGCACGTTAATGCGCTCTAACCCGCAGTGAGTGATTACACACTGCGGGTATTCGTTTTATTTAAATAAATTTTTAAACTGGTGAGGTGCACTGCGTAAGTATTGCGGCGCAACATCAATTTGTTCGTTCAATTCACTCGCTGCACGCCAAGGCCAGCGGGGTTCAAATAAAATCCCACGACCAATCGCCACAAAATCCGCCTGATGTGTTGCAATAATCGCTTCTGCTTGTAACGGCTCCGTTATTAATCCAACTGCAATAACAGGCATCATGCTATGTTCATGAATGGCTTGTGCGAGAGGGACTTGGTAATTTGGGCTAAGTGGTATTTGCTGTTCTGGTGAAAGACCACCAGAAGAAACGTGAATATAATCGCAGCCAAGCTCTTCTAATTGTTCACATAATTCGATAGATTCAGGAACGTCCCAGCCATTTTCTAACCAGTCAGTTGCTGAAATGCGCACACCAACGGCGATATTAGGGCTAACCGCTTCACGAACTTCATGGAAGACATTAATCAGTAAGCGGCTACGATTTTCGAAACTCCCACCGTAGTTGTCTTGACGTTGGTTGGAAGCGGGCGATAAAAATTCATGCAATAAATAACCATGGGCTGCGTGGATTTCAATAACATCAAACCCTGCTTTTTCGGCGCGTTTTGCTGCATCAATAAATTGTTGCTTTATTTCGTTTATATCATCAACACTCAATTCTTTTGGGACGTGATTATTACCAAATGGAATTGGAGAAGGGGCAACAGTTTGCCAGCCATGGGTATCTGTTATACCAAGACTTTTTCCTCCTTGCCAAGGAAGATCACATGAGGCTTTTCGCCCAGCATGAGCAATTTGCACACCTAAGCGGGCACTCGAATATTGTCGAATATCCGTGAGCATGTGTTTCATTGCTATGGCTTGTTCGTCATTCCATAAGCCAAGGTCTTTATAAGTAATTCGACCCTCAGGCACGATAGCGCTTGCCTCAACAATCACTAACGCTGCACCCGATAAGGCGAGATTCATATAGTGGGCGCTGTGCCAAGCGGTAGGTAAGCCATCATTGGCAGAATACTGACACATTGGGGGAACAATAATTCTGTTGTTTAGTGAAACCTGACCCATTGTTGCACAAGAAAAAAGGCGACTCATTAGTGAATTCCTTATTCATGATCGTTGTTATCCCATTATTATACTCAAATCAATCATCGTTTTTTGTGAGATGGTGTGGTGCTGACTCTGAAATAGTGATTTTTTAACTCAGGGATAAAGAAAAAAAAGCAAGTGCTTTAATTCATTTTTGAGTAAACCTGCAAAAAGTATATTTTTCTTCCACATACAGATAAAAAAAGTCAAATTTATTCAAAAAATAATATAAGAAATAAAATAAAGTCATAACAAATTATTTTAGATACAGAGAAATCCACAGGTTATAAATAAACTCGTTAATAACCAATCCATTATGGCACTAATGGTCGCTATGGTTTTAATGGTGCTAATAGTGGGTTTAGCTATTTTTTTATTTTAGACAGTTATTTCACGAAGTGTAAATGAGTTGTTATCAGCGCAAAAATATATATTTAGACTTGCAGATAGGGGGAAGGGTTTATATAAGCAATATACTGAAATGCATAATTTTATTTTTCGTTTCAACTAGTTTTTTAAATTAAAAAGCATTGAATTAATGAAGTGAAAGCTTATTCACCTGAAAAATATAATTCTAAGAAGGAAAGGAATGTGTTAACAATTATTGGTATTTTAATCATTGTTTCAATAGTCACCTTATTAATGATGGGAAAAGTCAGTCCCATTATAGCAATGTCATGTATTCCCTTTATTGGCGCGCTATTAGCGGGTTATTCAATCGCAGAAATATCTGTTTTTTTTGAAAGTGGCATTAATAAAGTGTCTAAAGTGGCTGCGATGTTCCTATTTGCCATTTTATTCTTTAGTTTGATGAAAGATTTGCATATTTTTGACCCTCTAATTCGGTTTATGGTCAAGATGACGCGCGGGAATATTATTGTTGTCTGTATTATGACTACGCTTATCGCGGGTGTAGTTCATTTAGATGGCTCAGGCGCTGCAACATTCCTAATTATAATTCCAGCGCTCTTACCCTTGTATCGCCAGCTTGGGATGAGCCCATACCTAATGTTGTTATTAATGTGCGCCAGCATGGGGGTTATGAATATGGTGCCGTGGGGTGGCCCATTAGGACGAGCTTCAGCCGTCACTGGAATTGATGCGTCTATCTTATGGCAGCATTTGATCCCTGTTCAATTAATCGGTATGGGGGGCGCTGTTGTATTTGCGGTCATTATGGGAATGCGTGAAAAGCGCCGTATTGCAGCAGCAAAGCTAAACGGTACAACGCCGTATGAAATGGATTCATTATTGCCTGTAAGTGATGATAGTGCAGATATGATAGACACTATTCATAAACCTAAAAAGCCGTTAATTAACGGTGGCTTGATTATTGCTTCAGTCATTTGTTTAGCATTCGGTTTACTCTCAGCACCGTATGTCTTTATGATAGCGCTTTCTCTTGCATTAATGGTTAACTTTCCAAACCCGAAAGACCAAATGAAAGTGCTTTCACTGCACGCACCACAAGCCCTTGGAATGGTTGCGATTATTTTAGCCGCAGGGGCGTTCTTAGGGATATTATCTGAAGGTGGAATGTTGAAATCGATAGCGATGGATTTGACCGCTATCTTGCCAACAGAATGGGTATCGAAAATTCATATTTTTGTTGGAATTATCGGTGTACCTATGGATATTTTCACCAGTACAGATGCCTACTATTTTGCTCTACTGCCGATAATTCAACAAATTGCAGCAACCGCTGGGGTCGACCCATCCGCGGTAGTCTATTCAATGGCCATCGGTAACAATGCAGGGACATTCGTCAGTCCATTCTCACCAGCAGCATGGTTAGCTATGGGATTAGCGGGTATCGATATGGGACGCCATCTGCGTTATTCGTTTGGCTGGATTTGGCTGTTTAGTTTCTTTTTACTTGCTGTTGGCGCCGTACTCGGCCTCTACTGATTATTCTTCATCTTTTGGCCTGTCGCGTAGTGGGCTTCAAAAGTAAACCCAAATTATTCTTCATCTTTTGGTCTGCCGCGTTGTTGGCTTCAAAAGTCAACCCGAGTCACATACTTATGTATGCTCCTCGGGATTGACTTTCTTTGCCGCCTAGCGACAGACGCAAAATCTATTGAATAATCCGAGTGTGTTATTTAAGGCACAATTTCAATGTGGCGGCGTTGTTGGCTTTAAAAGTAAATTCCTAGATCGAAACTTGAATTGCCAGAACTTACGAAGTAGCTAATTGAATAATTAGGTTGCTAATTATCAGATAGTTACTATGTTGGAAAATTAGCGGGTGTGGCATCATTTATTGGTTAATTATATCAATAAGGTTTTGTTATGCGTCGGCCGCTTTCTTCATATCATCCTATTCTCTACTGGCTGCGTGTGACCCAAAAACGTCTAGCTCGACGATTACATTGGGCGTTTTCGTCTAAGTACTATTCGAAAGCGAAATCCAGTGAACGCCTTGAATACCGCTACAATAAACACACCTCTAAGCTTATCCGTAAACTGGGTGACTCTGATTTACGTCTGCAACATAACAAAGTGATTAACTTACGGATTGCCGCGCAAGCGATGAATGGCATCACCATTTATCCGGGGGAATACTTCTCTTTTTGCCGCTTGGTTGGAAAACCGACGGTTCGTCGTGGTTTTGTCGAAGGAATGGAGCTATCTTTTGGTGAAGCTCGCTCGGGAATTGGCGGAGGAATTTGCCAACTGAGCAACTTAATTCACTGGATGATCTTACATTCGCCACTGCAAGTGGTTGAAAGGGCAAACCACAGCTTTGACCCTTTTCCCGATGAGGGGCGCGTATTACCATTTGGTTCTGGCGCTGCTATTTTTTATAACTACATCGATTTGGTATTTTACAACCCAACCCAGAGTGCCTTTCAATTGGTGTTTAATATTGCGGAGCACCAGTTAGAAGGGGAACTACTGTGCAGTGAACCCCGTGAAGTGAAATACCATATTTACGAAAAAGATCATAAATTTACCCGTGAAAACAACGTGGTTTATCGCCATAATGAAATTTGGCAGAAAGTCACAACTAAAGGCCAAGAACCTGTGACATTACAAGATAATTGCTTGTATCGGAATAAAGTCGTGGTGAAATATGCCCTTGAAGAGAGCCAAATAACGGCGTAATAATGTCAACTTAGGTTGATATTAGGAATATATTGATAGCCTTTATCTTGACTGTTGGACTAAAATCCCCCTGAATTTAATTCTAATTAGCTAATATTAATGATTAGCATCCAAAAAAATGAGGCCGTCACTCGGAATAGATATGTAATACCAACACTTGATTTCTCAACATTTAAAGACGCAAATCTGGCAAAGATTTGTGGTTATTTCTATTTCTTTAGAGAAAGCATGATGAATATGCAATCAAGAAAGTATGGTAGAACGTATCATTACCCGTTCTCACCCGGTACGACGAGCGACGATCGTATCAATAGTGATTGGTGGTCTCATATCCAAAATATTGACACGCTGATCCACACAGAAAAACTCGATGGCGAAAACAACTGTTTGAACCGCCATGGCGTTTTTGCGCGTTCTCATGGCGCACCAACACAATCCGCATGGAGCCAGCAAATTCGCCAGCGTTGGCAGCTGATTAAAGATGATTTGGGGAATATCGAGCTATTTGGTGAAAACCTCTATGCGGTGCATTCCATTGAATATCAACATATTGAAGATTATTTTTATGTGTTTGCGGTGCGCCAAGGCGAGTACTGGCTAAGTTGGGAAGAAGTGCAGTTTTATGCGGCACTGTTTGATTTTCCTACGGTGCCACAACTTGTGCTGTCCGTGAATAAACAGATGAGTGAGCAAGAGTATGCACGCTCATTAATTGCAGCGGCATCATTAGATAGTCAATTTATCGCTCATGACACTCATACAAGCCAAGCTTGTAGCATGGAAGGTATTGTTAGCCGTGATAGCCAAGGTTTTCATGTGGATGATTTTATGTCTCATGTATTTAAATATGTGCGTAAAAATCATGTGAAAACAGACATTCACTGGAAGCGAAACTGGCAAAGAGCCAAGTTGGCATTTGAGCGACAAGGAGAGCTGCCATGAGTTGGCAATTGACTAAAAGCCGCGATTGGGCACAACTTGAAGCTCAGTTTGATTTTGTACGCGATATGCAAAATGTCCCGCAAGATGCACTGCACCATGCTGAGGGTAATGTGGCGACCCACACCCAAATGGTGCTTGCTGCACTGGAAAGTCTGCCAGAGTATCAGCAGCTTCCAGAATGTGAGCAAAATATTGTCTGGGCAGCAGCCTTATTGCACGATGTGGAAAAGCGCAGCACAACGCGGGAGGATGAAGAGGGGCGTATTCATTCACCGGGGCATGCTAAAAAAGGCGAGCTATCCGCGCGAAATATTTTATTTCGCCAAGTCGATACCCCATTTGCAGTGCGTGAGAAAATTGCGGCTCTTGTACGCTTTCACGGTTTGCCTTTATGGTTGATGGAAAAGCCTGATCCAGAACGTACGCTCTTTGCTGCTTCGTTACGCGTAGAAATGTCCTTGTTATGTATGTTAGCAAAAGCGGATGCGATAGGTCGCACTTGCGAAGATAAGGCGGAATTATTAGCCCGAATTGAGTTGTTTGAGCTATTTTGCCGCGAACAAGCGTGTTGGGACAAGCCAAAAGCATTTGCTTCATTGGCAGGGCGATTTCATTATTTTCATCACCAAAGGGGAACGCCAGACTACCAACCCTTTGAGGAAGAAGGCAGTGAAGTCATCATGTTGTGCGGCTTACCGGGGATGGGTAAAGACCATTTTGTGAAACAGTTTTACCCGCAAACCCAGATGGTGTGTCTCGATGAAATTCGCCGTGAGCACAAAATCAACCCAGCAGACCGAAATGCGCAAGGCTGGGTGGCGCAACAAGGCAAAGAGCAAGCAAAGCAATTTTTGCGAACAAAAACGGACTTTATTTGGAATGCGACCTCCCTCAGTGCGTCTTTGCGTGAAAGCATGGTGAGCTTGTTTGCTCGCTATCAAGCAAAAGTGCATATTGTGTATTTAGAAGTACCAGCTAAGCAGTGGCGGCAACAAAATCAACAGCGGAAATTTGCGGTGCCAGAACAAGTGATGGAGCGAATGGCGGGTAAGTTAGAGTTACCTACCCCCGATGAGGCATACCGTGTGTCTTATTATATCAATGGGGAGTTTGTCGACTTACTTGATTGATAACATTGAATAACCTGCCCTAATTAATAGGGCAGGTCAACGCAATTACAGCACAAATACATCCCCTTCAAAGAGCTTACGTGCAGTGCGGATTATCGAGGCCTGTAACCCTTCAGGGGAATCCCCTTGTTGGTTCAGGGTAACGTCAAATTTGCCACTTAAATGCTCAATCGCAATGTTTTTCATATCCACAGATTGAACATAACGCTGTGCAATGTTATTTGGTAAAATGGTGCTGGTGGCGATAGCAATTGCCCCCGTCACCGCCAGTGCGCCGTGGCATTTTTGTGGCATAAAATAACGCACGTTAATGGTGCCACCTTGGGTAGCAGGCGAAACTAGAATCGGTTTCGGGATCACTTTTTTCGTGACATCGCCTAACCCCATCATGGCACCTGCTTTAATGCGAATCGACTCGAGTTGTTGCATAAACGCGTTATCGGATTCTAATTCTGCGGCACTTTCATAACCTGTTTTATTCAACTGTGGTGCATCGATTAAGACGATGGGAACCGCCATATCAATACAGCTTACCTCAATACCATCAATGGTATCGATGGCATTACCTGTTGGTAATAATTTACCCGTTTTGGCACCACTGGCATTTAAAAAGGTGAGGGCGATAGGAGCAGCACTGCCCGGGACACTAGCAATTTGGGTATTTCCTTCATACTGAACTTGGCCATTAGGGGTCTGTACGGTGGAATTGACAAAGGTTTCTGTGTTGACATTACGAACACGGACTGTAGTCACATTATCAGTGATAGGTACTAACCCTTTTTCGAGGGCAAAAGGGCCAACAGCACATAACATATTGCCACAATTTGGGGCAGTATCGACAATGCGCTCAGTAATCGCTACTTGGGCAAATAGATAATCGACATCCGCATCAGGATGTTCAGAACGGCTGATAATGGCAACCTTACTGGTTTGCGGGCTACCCCCGCCAATGCCATCAATCTGTAAAGGGTGACCCGAGCCCATAATATCTAAAATCAATTCATCACGTTGTTTGATATCGGTTGGTAATGAGTCAGCCAGTAGAAAAACGCCTTTTGATGTGCCGCCGCGCATTAGAGTACATGGAATTTTTTTCATAAGCTTATATCCTCGTCATATTTCGGTCTGTAGCGGTGTTGGCTGCAATCGATAACCCAAGTCACATGTTATTCAAGCCGCAGCGTTGCTGACTACGCTTATTCGTATACTGGTGTGTGTTCCTTGGGATATTTAGAAAGCCTTCACTCTGTTTTACGCACCATCGTTAACGCGAAATAGTCATTGTCAGATTTAAAAAAAGGGCACAATTTGCATTGTACCCCATTGAATGGTTTAGTGAATAATGATTACAGAGCGCATTAAATCAGGCCCATGCTAATCAAGATTTCCCACCAACCTAAACCGATAGTCATGTGGACGAATAAGCTAACGAATGCCACTAACCCACCGATGATCCACCAAGAACGAATATCGTTGTAGCCTGCACCGAAGACGATTGGCGCTGCGGCACCACCGTAGTGCGTTACGCTTCCGCCGTATGCGTTAGAGAACAGTAACCCTAACGCCAGTAACATAGGAGGCGCACCTGCGACCATACCAACAGTGGCAAATACAGGTACCATTGCGGCAACATAAGCACCACCTGAGGCGAATAGGTAACGAATTGCGACACTGATAAACATGATAACAAAGAAAGCTAACATGGCTTGGTCACCGAAAGACAGGTACTGACTCATTGTGTCTGCTAACCATTTAAAGAAGCCCGCTTTAGTCAGCACGCCAGACATACTGATGATACCACCGTACCAAATCAGGGTGTTCCAGCCACCTTTGTTTTTCAGAACATCATCCCACGTGACAACACCTAAAATTAAGGTTAATGCCATGACCGCAATAGCGACACTGGATGCGCTCACACCAATAAAGTCAGAGAAAATCCAGCCGCACAGCGCGATAACGAAGATGATTGCTAACAGTTTTTCACGCATGGTCATCGGGCCTAGGTCTGCTAAGCCTTTTGCTGCGATCTCTTTGTTATTCACCTTTTTGAGTTCAGGCGGATACAGTTTATAAATCATTAACGGTGTCAGAATCAGCATGATCAAGCCTGGAACGGATGCTGCAAGTGCCCATCCTCCCCAGCTTAAATGAATGCCCATAATGTCACTCATCATGGCTAATGCTAAAGCGTTTGGTGCCATCGCTGTTAAGAACATATAGCTGGTAGTTTTGGTCACCATATACACGTTCACTAATAGATAGTGGCCTGCTTTACGAGGGCTTTTTTCAGGATCAGATCCTAACGCCACCGCCACACTGTTAATGATTGGGAATACAATCCCACCCGCACGAGCTGTATTCGATGGCGTTGCTGGGGCAATAATTAAGTCAAGGATTGCAGTCACATAGCCAAGGCCTAATGTCGTACCGCCCAATTTACCAATCAAAATATAAGAAAGGCGTTTACCCAGACCCGTAATAACAAATGCAGCACTCAGCGTAAACGCCGCAAATACTAACCATGTTGTCCCTGATGCATAACCACTTAACACTTCACTGGCTTTCACATCTTTTGTTCCGGTCACGCCAATAATCACGGCGCTGGCGGCGATAGTAGCTAATAAAATAACCGGTTCTGAATAAGGTTTTAATACCAATCCAACAATAGCGGCGAGGTAGAGACCAAATAATAACCACGCGATATGCGGTAACCCTGCGGGGGTCGGTATTAAGGCGATAATGATTGGAATTGCTATCAGAAGTAGCAGTTTCCAGATTTTGTCTTTTGGCATAGGCTTAATCCTTAACGAAATTAAAACTTTAATATTATGAATTTGGTTTTTCGTCATATTGGAGGCGTAGCAGTACATCAATAGGAATAATGGATTTAATATTCATTGCCATTATTTAGCTATTTCCAATATGTTATAAATTCTTTAAATCAATAACGGTTGCTTAATTAAATATATTTTTATTTATCTTTATTAATTAAATTATTGAATGGGTTCCTGTGTTGGTGAATATATAAGTTGTTTTAATTTTTAATACTAAATACCGAAGCCTTGTCTAGGCAGACGGGCAAAAAACCACGTTAAAATGAGTAAGTCTGCACTGCCACCTGGGCTTAAATTCTTTTGAATACAGTGTTGGTCAAATTGTTTTACTTTGACTAAATCATCAGGGTGATTAATACCGTCTTGCAATAATTCGGTTGCTTGCTGTTTTACCCAAATTAAACCGTCTAAGCCGCCGCGATTTGCAATATTGGTATCATCATTAATTTTCATTAATAGTATTAACGTATTTATTAAAGCTATTTCAGCATCTTGTTGTGCTGCCAATTGCTGTAAATAAAACGGTAATGCATGGTTGATGACTAATGAGTAGCCGCCTTCAGCTTCTCCTCGTGCACCCGTAAAACCAAATTGTTGATATAAACGTTGACCAGCTGTTGGCGTCTGCGTAGGTTGCATTAATTCAGCACAAATTCCTTGGCACATTCCAGCAACTAATTGGCTAATTGCAGATGGTGTTACGGTTTGCTGCAATGCCACTAAGCGGCCAATCGCGGTTAACACTAACCCTAATGAAAAAATGCTGCCTTTATGGGTATTTACCCCTTGGGTTGCTCGAAACATGGCAGTTTCACATTCGATTCCGATAGTTCTAATTTTGCTTAAAACTTGGTTAACCGGTAACGTTTTATACTGTGCGCCAGCGTGTATAAAAGACGGGAAAAATTTGGCGATGGCATTGGCACTTAAATGAAAATCCGTTAGCGCCATATCTTTATGCGCCCCCGTATTGTGCTTATCCACCAAACCCGGTTTTGGGGTCAAATTCACTTCGGCGAGCATGGCTTGCCAAGCTAACTGGCTGTAATAGTGAGTGAGTTGGTCACTTAGGGTTTGTGAATAACTAACAAGTTCCATGGGCTAACTCCTCAATGCGAAGAAGAATATCAGCCAACGGATGTGTGCGATGACGAGCACAAACTTTGGCTTCTTTTTCACAAATTAAACAACGCCTTACAGGTAAATTTAACTGACTCCGTGAATATTGCTTTCCTTGCGCATCAAAAACATCAAAATCCCATAAACGCCCCACAGGGGAGAATTCTTCAGCTTCAATTAACGCTTTTTTTACGTCAATGGCATCTGCATCCACGGCAACTAAACATTCAGGCCCTGTGCGTAATGCCCATGATTGTTGAGATAAAAGTACCCACTGCCTGCATAAAGCAACTTGTTTAAGCGCATTTAGACCCTGATTAAACACGTGTCTAACAAGGGAGTTGTCTTTGACGGCTCCCGGAAAAACGACAGTAAATGAAATCAAGGTTACCTGATGGAGACCAATCCATTGTTGCTGACGAGCCTGACGGGCATCACGGCTTGCTAGCAGCTCAGGTAAGAAAATTTCAAATTGCTCTTGAGTATCAGGCAGTGGGCAAAACATAGTTACTCCTTCACTTGATGAACAACATCAATCACAGAGCCATCACGGTAACGCACGACAGCAACCACTTTGTCTGTAAATTCAATCGGGTTAGGGGTTCCTGTGAGTAACTGGGCACGTTCCCTTAACCAGCCAATTGAAACTGTTTTGATGCCTTGGCTTTCTAATTGCTGTTTCAGTTCAGGGCGTGCAGGGTTAACGGCAATACCATGGTCGGTCACTAAAATATCGACGCTTGACCCCGGTGTAACGCAAGTCAGGACTTCATCCACTAATGTTGGGATACGACCTCGCACTAACGGCGCAACAATAATCGATAATTTAGCTGCGACAGCGGTATCACTGTGACCACCGGATGCGCCACGGATAACACCGTCAGAACCTGTTAACACGTTGACATTAAAGCGAGTATCAATTTCTAGCGCACTGAGTACGACGACATCTAACATGTCAACAGACGCGCCTTTGGAATCAAAACACGCGTACTGATTTGCACTGATTTCAATGTGGTTTGGATTACGCGCGAGTGACTCTGCCGCGGCTTTATCAAAGCTTTGTACATCTAATAATTTGCGAATTAAGCCTTTTTCATGCAAATCAACGATGGTTGATGTAATACCACCAAGGGCAAAGCCTGCGGTAATATTGTGGCGGCGCATTTTATCTTCTAGGAAGCGTGTAACCGCAAGGGATGCTCCACCTGTCCCCGTTTGTAACGAAAAGCCCTCTTTAAAAAAGCCAGATTTCTCAATGACATCAGCAGCAGTGCGAGCAATCAGCAGCTCTCTTGGGTTAGATGTCATTCGGGTGGCGTCAGCACCAATTTTATCGGCATCACCGACACGTTTAACTTTAACAATATAGTCGACTTCATCTTGCTTGATACTGGATGGATTGTGCGGATAATCCAGCAGTTCTTCTGTCAGCATCACCACTTTCTTCGCTGTTTCGGCATCAATTTTGGCATAGCCTAATGAGCCGCAGCTGGCGGTGCCTGTATAGCCGTTGGCATTACCGTATTCGTCGCAAGATGGCACACCGATAAAGGCAACATCAATACGCAGTTCACCACTGTGTACGAGGTTTGCGCGACCACCGTGTGAATGAATTTGCACTGGCTCTTCAAGCTCGCCACGGGAAATCGCTTCGGCTAGTGGGCCACGGATCCCCGAGGTATAAATCTTACGAATAACACCGTGACGAATATGTTCAACCAGTGGTGAATGGCATGCGCTGAGTGAGCTAGATGCTAATGTGAGATTACGAAAGCCCATTTCAGCAATCACTTGCATGACCATATTGACAGTCAAATCGCCACCGCGAAACGCATGGTGAAACGAAATTGTCATGCCATCTTGCAAACCTGAGCGGCGAATAGCCACTTGTAAGTCATCGCACAGCTTGCGGTTTCTTGGTTTTTGAACCTGTTGTTGGACTTTACCAATATCTTTAAATTCACGTAATGCTACATCGCTATTAGGTTGTAGGTAAGCACTTACGCGTGTTTGACGTTGAGTATTCGTTGTCATGTTCTTTGCCTCACTCTTCCCGAATTCCAGATAATGCCGCGCGAGATAACACTAAGCGGGCTCTGTCAATGACTGGGCCATCAACCATTTTTCCGTTCAATGACGCCACGCCTTTACCTTCAAGGGCAGCGGCATCAGCGGCATCAACAACACGTTGAGCATGGTCGACTTCTTTTTGAGTTGGGGCATACAGATTATGGAGTAACTCAATTTGTCTTGGGTTAATTAATGATTTGCCATCAAAGCCGAGTTGTTTAATGTGAGCGGCTTCGCGCAGGAAACCCTCTTCATTATTTGCATCAGAATAAACGGTATCAAAAGCTTGGATACCCGCTGAGCGTGCGGCTTGTAAAATGGCGCACCGAGCATAGAGGAGTTCAACGCCGTCGGGAGACCGCTCGGTGCGCAAATTGCGGACATAGTCCTCGGCACCTAACGCGATGCCTATAAGTCGTGGTGATGAATGGGCGATATTCACAGCTTGTGTGATCCCCATTGGTGATTCAATCGCGGCCAGTAAGCCAGTGCTACCTTCTTCTCGACCGCAGCTTTTTTCAATGCGTAATATTTCGCTTTCGATATCTGTCACGTCTTGTGCTGTATCTGTTTTAGGTAAACGCACAATTTTTGCGCCACCGCGAACGACCGCTTCAAGGTCAGCAACACCAAATGCGGAATCTAACGCATTCACACGGACAATAGTTTCAATGTCAGCATATAAAGGGTGCTGTAATGCATGGTAAACCAAGCGACGTGCCGTATCTTTTTCGCGTAATGTGACAGAGTCTTCTAAGTCGAACATCAACGCATCTGCTTTATAAATAAAAGAGTTACTTAACATCGCTGCATTTGAGCCAGGGACGAAAAGCATACTTCTGCGTGTACGGGATTTTTGTTCGGGTGTCATTATTTATTCTCCCATGGCAAATAATCGATATCGCAAGCGCGTGCGAGTAACGCTTCCAAACGCGCTCTGAGTACACATTCCAAAGCACCTTTATCATCAACGATAATTTGAGCACCTTGGATATCATGCTGAGTTATCATTTCTTGCACGATACTGGCGATAGCATCACCAAATTGCTTTTCAACACTGCTGGTTATTTGCACGGAAACTTCTTGGGTGTCTTCTAGTGGTTCTATTCGAACCATGACATCACTTGATTCAAGTGTGCCAGCGACGGCTGCGTGTTTAATCTTCATATTTCACCTATGGCTAATTCAGAACTTTCGATGCGGTTTGTTGTTGATGTTGCTTGATTGGCGAGCATCTCTTGTAAATATTGATATGTCGCGTCAGGCACTATCTCCTTAATAGCCGCAAGATCTTTTTTAGCGAGCAGTCTTCTAACTTGTGAGGCGGAAACCGCCGTTCCATTGATGACTGTTCGCGGAAATTCAACGAGTTCTATAGGTGGAAAATTCATCGCATCTGTTTCAAGCCAATAGCGCATGTCTTGGTTATATTGGTTGGTGACTTGGCAAAATGGCTCTGATCCGACGAACCTATGGGTTATCCCCAGTGCAGGGGCAATATATTGGCGAAAAATCTTAATATCGATTTCGGTATAACAGTTATTTGCGACAGTTTTATCTTTAATAAAGTAGCAAGGGAAAGTTGCCCGAGAAATAATGTATTCAGAACCACGGTGAATGGTTAAATTCTCAATACCTTTTGTACCTGCTTCAATTAAGTTCAGTCTGACCTTATAAGGGAAGCGTGAGGTATCCTCTTTAACAACAAATAAGTGGAGCCAATCACAGGCCTTAGCTGCCTGTTCGATTAGGTAACGATGCCCAAGTGTAAATGGATTGGCATTCATCACGATGGCACCAATTTTTTTACCTTCAACACGCTGGGCTTTTAAACTTTGAATATAACGTTTTAGATAGCAGCAACTGTTTTCCATTAGTACCATTACATCAGGTACAGTCGCAATGGTATGAAAACCACATTGCTGGAATAGGCTTTCATTTTGAAATTTGGTGTAAATAAATAAATGGGTTGTATTATTTTCGTAAGCAAGGTTAACAAGTTCTGTTGCGAGTTTTAATGCCAAACCTTCGCCACGAACATCGTCGCTAATTGCTACACATTTAATGACGTTTTTTGCTAATCCGCCACACGCGATTAATTTTTCATTACGGGTGATTGTAATGAAAACATCGATGCTGGCATCAAGCTCTAAATCGTTTTCCTTTAAAAACTGAGTGATTTCAGCAAGTTTCCTGTTCTCATGACGTTTTACCTGATTAAACGTTATGTTTTCGAACATAATAGTATCCTGCATCTCTTTTAGAGATGTTTTTAAAATGTTGCTAATGTTAAAGTTAATTAAATAAGTATTTTTTGTTTTTTTTATTTCTTGAAAATATAAATTCTTATTTAATTTCCCTTTTCAATATTAATATTAAAGGTCCTGTATTTAATATATTTGACCTATTTCATGTTTCTAAAATGAGTTTGTATTTGTTTAATGGTTTTAATGTTTTTAATTATCCGATATGTGCTTTATTGCTTGGTTTTAATGTGTTTAATTAATAATATGTGTATTATGTCTCTAGCTTATATTTCTAATATCTATTATTCTGTGATTTTTGCTGTAACAAATTTTTTACTTTTCAGTTGGTAACGAGAACCTATATGAAAAAAGAACACCCATTCTCTGCATTGGCAAAAGTAAACTCTATTTCCTTTTCAGTACGAGTTTTCTTTCTTCTATTGGTTGTCTCGTTATTTTTGACCTTAGGCTTGGGCAAATATTTTACTGACACTGCTGAAAATCGAATGATGGCAAATATTCGGTCATTGGCGATGAGCCAAGCAAAACTGATTGCTTCAATGGATGGTGTGATTGAATCTGTTAAGCATCGGGATATTCAGCAACTGAAAATCATTGCAGATAAACTGAATCAAGATTCTGACTATGACTATGTGGTGATTGGTGATGAAAATTCCATGCGGCTTTATCACCCAAATAGTGAAAAAGTCGGTTATAAAATGCAATGGAATAAGCCTGGCGCCCTGGCAAGCGGTGAAAGTTATTTTATTGGTGGGGAAGGGTCTATTGGTAATGCTATGCGAGCCAAAACACCGATATTTGATGAAGACGGGAAAATTATCGGTGTCGTTTCCATTGGTTACTTGACCAATAAGATAGACACCTCCCGTAGTGAATTATTTGTTCAAACAGGGGCAACATTCCTTGGCGTCTTGGTTATTTTATTATTTTTGTCTTGGGCATTCACTCGGTTAATTCAACGGCAAATGCTAGGCCTAGAGCCCGAAGAAATTACGCAGTTAGTCCAAGTGCAAAAAGGAATATTTGATGCCGTGTTTGAAGGGATTATTGCAGTTAATCACCATGGGCAAATTATTAATATTAATTCTAATGCACGAAAAATGTTGTCCCTGAGTAAACCGATAGGGCAACTTATTGGCAAATCGATTGCAGAACATATTTCTCCTGCTGATTTCTTTACAGTTGATATCGCCACAACGCAACATGATGTGTTATGTGAATTTAATGGGTTAAATGTGATAGCCAATAGAATAGCAATCCGAGATGAGAACCACCTTATTGGGGCTGTCATCAGTTTCCGTAGCCAAAATGATATTGAGTCATTAAATTCTCAATTGACACAAGTACGACAATATGTAGAAAATCTGCGTACTTTACGGCACGAACATCTAAATTGGATGTCTACGTTAAGCGGCTTATTGCAAATGAAAGAATATGACCAAGCCCTTGCACTGATTAAAGGTGAATCTGAATCTCAGCAACAACTAATTGATTCATTGCGTGAACAGTTTTTTGATAAGCAAGTTGCTGGGTTATTGTTTGGTAAGTACCATCGTGCAAAAGAGTTGGGCTTACAGTTAGTTTTTACACCGGGTAGCCAGTTACATGCGTTACCTGAATCGCTAAATAGCACTGAGTTTTGTGCAGTTTTAGGCAATTTATTGGATAACGCTTTTGAAGCGAGTTTAAAAAATCCACAGGGTAACCTGCAAATTGAACTGTATCTCTCTGATGAAGGTCAAGACATTGTCATTGAAGTTGTCGATCAAGGGTGCGGTTTTCCACCTGAGTTGCAAGGCAAATGGTTTGAACGGGGCGTGACAACAAAAACGGATACAACAGATGGGCACGGAATCGGGCTCTATTTAGTTGCTTCATACGTTAATCGATGTAATGGTGCGGTGATTATTGAAGAAAATCAACCGCATGGTACAGTGTTCTCAATTTTTATTCCGAAAGTGAAGATATAAAATGATTAAGATAAAAATCCTCATTGTGGAAGATGAGCTGCTTTTAGCCGAGATGCACGGCGAGTACATTAAAGCTTATCCAGCTTGTGACAAGGTTTGGTTGGCGGGTAACCTCGCTGAAGCCAGAAAAATGATTGAATATATGAAACCAGATTTGATCTTACTTGATAACTATTTGCCAGATGGCAAAGGCATCGATTTGGTTCACGAATTAATTCAAGAACGCAATAGCGCTGATATTGTGTTTACCACGGCGGCTAGCGATATGGAAACCGTGACTGAAGCCATTCGCCTTGGCGTTTTTGATTATCTGGTTAAGCCAATAGCCTATGAACGCTTGGGGCAAACATTGGATAGATATGTTCAGCGTAAATCTGTTTTGCAAGCCAACAGCAAAACTAACCAGAGTCAAATCGATGATATGTTTAATACCTATGCGCGCGGTGAATCCAAAGAGGAGTTACCGACAGGTATTGATGTGATCACGCTGGAAAAAGTTTTGGCGTTATTTGCCGACCTTGAAGCGGAATATACCGCAGAGAGTATTGCTGAGACGATTAAACTTAGCCGCACAACGGCAAGACGTTATTTAGAATTTTGCTTAGCTAAAAATAAAATTGAAGCTGAGATTGAGTACGGAAAAGTCGGGCGTCCTCAACGAATTTATCGTGGTAAGCGGTAAGGTTGGTTTTTATAGGCTATCTGCACCGATATATAGGTGCAGATGTTTTATGGTGAATGACCATAAAGGAATAGTCAGCTCTCTATTGAGTGTGATTATTTTTCTCCGCAAAACGTTCAGCTAGTTGCGTTCTCACATTCCATAGCATGGGAAAAAATTTCATAAAAATTCGCTGTGCCATGGCGTCGGTTAATGTGCCTTTTGTTCCGACAGTATTATGTCCTAGTGTGCGAATTGTCATTTTGTAATGGCGCATGCGCCATACCATGATCTGCTCATCCCACTTCATGAGTGCCTCACATAAGTTAAAAAGCTCATTTTGAATTGGCTGGGAGTAAACCGCAATCAAATCAGTTTCTGTATGTTGAATGTAGTGATTAAATTGTGCATTTAAATTTTTGCCATTAATCGCTACATCACGCCAACCTGGTGACTCCATGCCTGAACCTGTGCCAAATGCAGGGCGAATAGTTAAAAAGCTCCAAGGTGTAAGATGACTGAGTATATTGATTTGTTCAGCAATCAAATGAATACACTCGGTGGCGCGTTGGATAAGGGCGATTGCTAGATGAATCTTGTGTTCTTTTAGTGCGCACGTGGCTTCAATTATTTCCTCATTATTGAGTTTTAACCATAGCTCCGTTGATTGATGGGTAATTTGAAAGAGCAGCTCATCTCTGTGTAACCACTCTTCCTTTGTGCGTTGCAATGATAATAGCGTTTCTGTTTTGATGTATTTTTCATAATCATTTTTTCCTTCACCAGGTAGAACGGATTGTGAAAAATCGTTAGGGGGCAGACTATTTTTCTCATTCATGAAATACCTCTCTTTTTAAGTGTAATAGCTTAATATAAAGAGAAATATAGGCATGAATAGCGCTAATAATTATGCAGGGACTAATAAAATATATTAAGTAATCATAGCCATTTACGCAGGTGTTTTGCTAAGTTGTCCTTGATGTTAGGTAATAAAAAGGGAACTATATAAATGTAATACTATTCATTTTTTAGCCAGTAAAAATAATGTTTATCAACTCTTTGAAAGCTAAATGTCACAGCGTTATTTATTATTTTTTGCGTTATTTTCCAGAATCAATACTTTTTTCTCGGCTCTCTCATTGCCTTTTTCCGCAGCGAGCTTATACCAACGTAATGCCTTTGCCTCATTTTGCTCAACCCCCATTCCATATTGATAACAAGCACCGCTTGCATATTGCGCATCCGCACTATTTTGTTGGGCCGCTTTAATAAACCAGTGGCAAGCTTTAGCTTGGTCTGCCTTGATACCATCGCCACGGGCATAAATTAACGCTAAGTTAAATTGGGCTGAAACTTCACCTTGTTTGGCTGCGAGGGTAAGCCATTTAATGGCTAACTGTGTATTTTTTTTCGTTCCTTGACCTGTAAGGTACAACATACCGAGGCTATTTTGTGCTGGAGAAAAATCAAGCTCAGCGGCTCGCGTGAAATAATCAAACGCCAGAGGATAATCAGTCTTGTCATACATGCCCGTAGCAGCTTGGTAACCGAGTAAATATAAAGCCTGTGGATGGTTCTCTTTTGCGAGAGTTTGGTAAATAGCCTGCGCTTTTTTTGGGTCTTTTGTAACTGCTTTGCCTTCTTCATACCAGTAGGCAAGCGTTAACATCGCGGCAGGGAAGTGTTGCTCAGCGGCTTTCTTTAACCATTGCTCTGCCTCTTGCGGATTTTTCTCTAAAACATTGTCAATACCATACAGCGTATATTCCGCCATATTCATTTGCCCAATAGGGTCACCATTTTCAGCCGCCAATTTCATCCAATATAACATCAATTTTTCATCTTTAGGGACACCTGAGCCCTGTTGGTACATCAGTGCTAAGTTTATTTGGGCTTTACTGAATTTTTGTTGTGCGGAAAGCTGATACCATTTTAAGGCATTGCCGAATTGTTTTTGTGCTTGGTAATACATGGCTAAATTGAACTGCGCTTCAGCTTGACCTTGAGTGGCAAGTTCAATGAGTGATTTTTCATCCAACGAGGCGATTGTCTGTTCAGCAAATGCTAAAGGCATCCATAAATAGCTTATTAACAATAAGGATAAAAACTTTTTTTTCACGTTGAATTCCTTGACATCAATGATACTTAAAGTCACTTAAGGTAAATTGTTTTGTAATTTGTTTCTCAATGCACATGAAGGTGATTGTACATTATTATCAGTAAATCAAATGGTTAATTATTGCTATTAGTGAATAAATAAAAAAGATGTAAAAAAAATAAAAAAAGATGAACTTTTTTTGAGATTCACGAGTCTTAGTAGTATCTATATTACTGTTTGCTTGCGTAAACATTCATATATTTACCCTCATCATTCATTTCTTTACACGAAGTAATGTAATAATGCATCTATGTAGTGATAGTTTGAATTTAGCAAAAAGATCCTTGAGTAGAATGCATTATGCCCAGTTTATTCACTGGGCTTTTTTTTGTCCAAAATTTCTGCTTCAGCATTTCCTCGTACCATAATTATCATTTTTTAACCGTCCTAGCTTATTTTTTGTCCCTGAAAGGTGCTAAATGGGCTGAAAGGTGTTTGCGTAACATATGCTAATTATATAATTTAAATGTAGAATAATATTCTTAACAATAGAGATACAATTGATTAATTAGTGGTCGATAATAATATGGCAATTTTGTAAAAAATTGAAGTTAATCACGATAAATTCTTATTCATGTAGTAATTAATACTAGCTAATTCTTTAATTTTGGTGCATAAATAACGTATATGGCTCAGTTGATTATTGTGTTCTTAGCGGTTTATCTGCTTGTCTTAGCTGAATAAATAATCAAATGTGCTTTAACTCATTGAATTTTATGTTTGCGATCTAAAAAACAATTCTATAAATGTATTTTTGTTTGTTTTGAGGTCAGGGAATGATGCTCGTCCAGTCTG
Source organism: Providencia sp. UF-224 (assembly GCF_058245955.1). NCBI lineage: Bacteria > Pseudomonadati > Pseudomonadota > Gammaproteobacteria > Enterobacterales > Morganellaceae > Providencia > Providencia sp. UF-224. The sequence continues at coordinate 124,142 of NZ_JBSICC010000012.1, forward strand.
TAGTGAATCTTTCCAACGTTAATTCTTGAGATCATAACAATGCGAGAGCGCAAAGAGCGTTCCGTGGTTTTTTTGCATATGTACAGGTTGTACTAGAGGTAACTTGTGTCCACAACAAATAATAAAGAGGAAGTCAGTCTTAACGCGTTTAAGCAACCTCGCTCGTTCTATCTCATCTTTTCTATCGAACTTTGGGAACGCTTTGGTTACTACGGCTTACAAGGTATTTTACCTATATACCTCAGCCAAGTTCTCGGCATGTCAGAAGCCGAATCCATCACTTTATTCTCTGCATTTGCAGCATTAGTTTATGGCTTCGTCGCAATAGGTGGTTGGTTAGGGGATAAAATCTTAGGGACAAAACGCGTTATCGTCTTAGGGACACTGACCTTAATAGCCGGTTATGCATTTGTCGCTTTCTCTGGGCATGATGTGTCGATGGTCTATGTTGGTTTAGCGACGATTGCGGTGGGTAATGGTTTATTTAAGGCTAATCCATCTTCTTTATTATCAACTTGTTATGAAAAAGATGACCCACGTTTAGACGGCGCATTTACCATGTATTACATGGCCGTCAATATTGGTTCATTCTTCTCTATGATTGCAACCCCTTGGTTAGCAAAACACTATGGTTGGGATGTTGCGTTCTCTCTGAGTGTGGTTGGCCTTATTATTACACTGATTAACTTCTATATGTGTAAAAAATGGGTTTCTCAGCACGGTTCGAAACCTGACTTTGCCCCTGTGGTACTCTCTCGTTTAGTAGCAACCGTGATTGGTGTTGTTGCATTAATCGCTATTTCAACCTGGTTATTGCATAACTTGGGCGTTGCACGTACGGCTTTAGCAATTATTTCTTTAGGTATTTTAGTTATCTTTATTAAAGAAACGCTTGCATTAAAAGGCACAGCACGTCGCCGTATGTTTGTTGCATTAATTCTGATGTTAGAAGCGATTGTTTTCTTCGTTTTATATAGCCAGATGCCAACCTCATTAAACTTCTTTGCATTACACAACGTTGAACATGAAGTTTTCGGCTTCTCTATCGAACCTGCACAGTATCAAGCATTAAACCCATTATGGATCATGATTGGTAGCCCAATTTTAGCGGCAATTTACAACAAAATGGGTGATAACTTACCGATGCCGCATAAATTTGCGATTGGGATGATCCTGTGTTCTGCGGCATTCTTAGTACTGCCATTAGGTGCTAAATTTGCTAATGAAGCGGGTATTGTTTCTGTTGAATGGTTGGTTATTTGCTACGGATTCCAAAGCATTGGTGAGCTGATGATTTCTGGTCTTGGCTTGGCGATGGTTGCTCAACTAGTACCTCAGCGTTTAATGGGCTTTATCATGGGAGCATGGTTCTTAACCAACTCTGCGGCTGCCTTTATTGCAGGGTATGTTGCCTCGATGGCCGCAGCGCCAGAAGGTGAATTAACCAGTAAAGTTGAATCATTAGCTGTATACAGTGATGTGTTCTTGAAGATAGGCTTAGTGACTGGCGCGATTGCGATTATTATGGTGTTAACCGCACCAATGTTAAATCGTATGACGCTGGATCGTGCTGAGTAATTATTTAAAAAGGGCCGGAAGGCCCTTTTTAATGTATATGGAAAATTAATTAAAGTAGCGGTTATTGATTATCTTTAACGAACGAGAACGCCCACTAACGAGAAGGGTGTTCGAAATACGGCTATAGGCATCTGTTGAAACTCCTCCCATTAAAACGGTCGGTGTAATTGCTGTTGCAGCAAAAATGACATCGTCAGTATTCACCATTTGCTCTAAAGATAAAACCTCACCAATTTCAATACCCATTTGTTTGCAACGTATGGCTTCTTGTGCGGCAAGCAGTTTGTTTTCTTCGCTATCACCTTTTGCCTTGTCACGAGGGACTAACCTCGCTTGCATATCGCCACCCAATGCTCGTGCGATTGCTGCACTGATAATACCTTCTGGCGCGCCACCAGTACCATACATCATATCAATTGGATGTTCTGGCAGTATTGTTAATAATGATGCCAATACATCACCATCAGGAATAGTAATCACATTAGCACCAAAATTGCGAATGGTGTTGATGATGTGTTCGTGACGCGGTTTGTCTAAAACGGCGATAGAAAGGTGCGAAATCGGCTTATTCAATGCAGAAGAAAGAAGCTCAAGGTTTTTTTCGATAGGGTGGCTGAGATGAACAGCACCTTTTGCTGCGGCACCAACAACCAATTTCTCCATATACATATCAGGCGCTTGAAGTAATGAACCCGTCGGTGCTGCCGCAAGCACAGCGATAGCATTTTGCTCATTACACGCCACCATACGGGTACCATCTATCGGGTCAACGGCAATATCCAGCCCTTGACTACCTGATTGTGTACCGACTTGCTCGCCAATATAAAGCATAGGGGCTTCGTCGATTTCCCCTTCACCAATCACAATTTTTCCATGAAAATCAATTTCATTAAGACGATTTCTCATGGCTTCGACAGCTGCTTTATCGGCAGCATTTTTATCTTGTTTACCAACCCAGTCGAAGGCCGCAATGGCAGCAACTTCGGTGACGGAAGCAATAGCAGAGGCTAACTCATCACTGATTTTCATTATTTATTAATATCCCAGATGCTTAAAAGAAAAAATACTTAGCACTATGATACGTTTTTTGTGATCTATCTGGCAAATAATTGGTGATAAAACCAGCGAGGAAAATGAAAGAGAGCAGGTCAAAGTTGACCTGCTTTAATTAGGCGTTAGAGCATTTCTACAATAGCAATACCACCAATGATAGAAATCAGCGCAGCGAGGGTACTCAGTAACACGGTTCCTGCGGATGTTTCGGTATAAGCTTGGTTACTAATGGCTAAAGCAGGTACTGCGGTTGCAGTTGGTAATACACCAATAATAAAGGCTGCTTTTAATAAATCATCCTGTAAACCTAATGCAAGCCCTGTCCCTAAAATTAATGCCGCTTGGACAAAGTTCTTAATAAAAACGTTAAAGATAATTTCTTTGCTAATAGTTAGCTTAATACCCGAAAGTAACAAACCAAGGAAAAAGAGAGCAACACCTCCCGCGGTTTTCCCTAACTCATTGACGGAGTTTTGTAATATCTCAGGTAACTTCACACCAAAAATTGCCAGTAATGCACCGAGAATTGGCAAAAATACTAAGGGTTGAGCAACTGCCTTGCCAATGGACTTGATAATACTATGGCCTTGTTGGGAACCGCTGATCATCAATAAGGTAAATGGAATAATGATAACCGTATAAATAAGGTTACCTAATACCATTGCAATTAACCCAGATGAACCGACGGTAGCTAACAATACAGGTGGCCCACAGTAAGCCATATCTGGGAATGAAACAGATAGTGCTTGCATCGCCGCATCTTTTTTATTGTGACGGAAAATAAACTTACCAAAAACAAACCCAATGACGTAGGTTGCAATTAACCCAACAGCTAAGGCTAATAGGTAGTCTATATTGAGCAATACAGATGGTGGAGCTTGCGCTGCCGCAAGAAATAATGCAAATGGTAAGGCGATTTTGACAACAAAGTCTGCAAATGCCTGCGAATATTCTCTTTTAATAAAACCATATTTCCCAGATAGCCAACCAACAGCTAAACCAAGAACGATTGGACCAAGTGCTGCGAGGATGATATGGAGTAGCATGAAGAATTCTCCTTATACTATTCTTCTTATTTTGACGATTTTTACAAAATTATTAATGACGCATAGTCGACTTATTGAATAAGCTGGTCCTCAGGTACTCGAGGCGTTTTAATTATTAACTGACACAATTATATTTATAAAATTTTAATATTTTCACTATCATCATTAAATGATAGTAATGTTATGAATTTCTTTAGATATTAATTGACGGGCATGCCTATATAAATATCATAAATAATTAAAAAAACACGTTTTAATTTTACTTTTTTGAAACTTATTAAGATGATCATCTTAAATAGACTATCGGGAAATTTAAATATATTTAATTTGATTCTTATTTTGAATGTCGCTAAATGATGATTAAGCGTTTTCTTAGTTACATTAGCATTTAAACCACGTATTAATAGTCGGTAATCATTTTTTGAGCTAAGTGAGATTGTGGTCGAGTAAAACGGATTTAATGAAGTATTTTGTAACAGTTTATTACATTTGGTTGGCAAGGAGATCAATGATATCTACACTAGCAATAATCACAAAGCTCCATTTTGCCATATCTATGACTGCGAATTTTATTATGAGGAAACCTATTTGTGGATACTTGGATACTAGTAGGGTTCATATTAGTCATTCTTGTTATACTCGCCCCGATTCTAGCGATGGTCGCACTGAGTCGAACAGGGCGCATGCAATATCAAATTACTGAGTTAAATCAGAAGGTTTACTCATTAGAGACACAGATTGCTCAATTTAAACAATCGCAGAGTATCTCATCAGAAACCCCAATTGAAGCACAATCACATCAAGAGATTACACAACACACCACAGAGCTAGTGGATGATGGTATTGAACAACCAATACCACGAAATTTGGTGCCTTCAACGCAAAGTGAACAAGATACCGCCGCTGAGAGCGTAATTGCTTACCAACAGGTAGAACCCGCGGATAATATTGAACCAGTAAAAGAAACACCGGTTACTGTACTCCCTCCATTAACGAATTCGAATGCGACTGAGCTTAATCTCAACCGATTTGATAGTTACTCGTCATCTAAGGTAAATCCGAATCGATTTAATAGCGCGAAAGAAAATACAGCAAAAAATACCCAAGATTGGGCCACAGAAAATCAAAATACACCTCATGATGATAAGTCTATATTCTCTCATTTCTTTACTTGGTTATTAAAAGGTAACCCTGTCGCTAAAATTGGCGTACTACTCTTATTTCTAGGGGTTGCTTATCTATTAAATTACAGCGTGCAAAATGAAATTATCTCACCACAAATGCGGTTGATATTTAGCGCGGTAGGGTGTTTGGCATTATTAGGTGTAGGCTGGTGGTTACGTAATAAAAAAGCACTGTTTGGTTTAATTTTACAAGGTGGGGGAATTGGTTGTTTATATATCACTATTTTCGCTGCCTTTAAATTATATACTATGTTGCCATACAGTATGGCATTTGCATTTATGCTACTCATTTGCGCCGCCAGTATCGCGCTTGCATTATTACAACGCACTATCAGTTTAGCTGTTTTAGCATCATTAGGTGGTTATTTAGCCCCCATTCTGTTATCGACAGGTGGTGGTAGCCATGTTGTGCTTTTCTCATATTACTTGATGTTATCAACAGGTATTTTAATCATCAGTGTATGGCAAGCTTGGAGGCCATTGAATTTAGTCGGAATGGTTATGACCTACGGGGTCGCGATTTTATGGGGGCTTGGTAATTATCAATCTGATTATTATCTCTCTTGCCAGTTATTTATTATCGCTAATCTGATCATTTTTAATGCATTAACACAGCTGTTTTCATTGCGTTTCGAACATACTAAACAACTTATTGTTGATAATACGTTATTATTTGCTCCCCCTTTTATTAGTATTGTGCTGCAATTCTATATTTCTGAACATATGGGGTTACTGCCTGCATTTATCTCGTTATTAATTGGCTTGTTGTACCTTGTGGCAGGGCTACAAATTCATAAACGTTATAAAGAAATTGGCAAAAACATGGCACTTGGCAATATTATCATTGGTGCTGGGTTCATCACGCTTGCCATACCACTTGCGCTGACATTCGAATGGACTTCTATTGTTTGGTCACTGGAAGGACTACTGCTTCTCTGGTTTGGTTTACAACAAAACCAAAGAAAATTAGCGGCGGCAGGGTCGTTACTCATTTTAGTAAGTGTCATTACTTTATTAAGTGACTATCCATTCTTATATTGGAGCCGTAGTAGCACTTATATGGTCCCAGTATTACTTGTCGCTTGCTTTGGTGCGGGTGGTTTATTCCATATACGTCGCAATGAAGATAGTAATTATTCGTTATTTAGTTATGGCTTTTTAGTCATGGGAATAGTGGCATGGTATTGCTGGTTGCCAATGTTCACGAATATCCTTTCGTGGAGCCGTGAGTCCGAAGCCTTTATTATGCTGGTCTTAGTCGTGATATCAGTCTGGCTTTGGCGGTTATTTGCAATTCGTATTAATTGGGTACCTTTACTTATTTGCCAATCTTTCCTATGGATTGCGGGCTATTATTACCTCGGTATCGATTTCTTAAATGATGAAAACCCGATGGGACGGGGTGAAGGCTCATTAATTTGGCCTGTCGTATTAGGTAGCTCAATATTGTTTGTGATCCACGCTTATAAGCTTCGCAATCCGTGGATGCAAAGAGTATTGCATGGTGCGAATTTATGGTTGATTCTTGCCTTTATTGCAACCCAAGTGAATTGGTTTGTCTCTATTCTTCCTTGGGGAATGCAACATGAAATGGCTTATTTTATTTATGTAATGGCAATTACGCTCACGATTTTAGTTCTGTATTGGCTACAGCAAAATAGAATGCCACCAATGAAGCGTAACGGGCTGATTTATTGGTATAGCTTATTACCCGTTATTGTTGGGCTAGTTATTTTATCTAGTTATGCAAACTTGGAAGATGGCAAGTTAACATTCTGGAGTTATATTCCGCTAATTAATCCGTTAGATGAAGCCGGGTTGTTTAGTATTGCTGCAATTATTCTGGTGCGTAAAGGCTTCAAGCAAAAATTACGTAAAGTAACAGAGGCTGATTTCTGGATTATTCGTGCGTTATTAGTGGCTATTATTGCGCTTGCTGGACTTTGGCTGAACGGCATACTTATTCGAGCAACGGCTGATTTTGCGGGGCTTAGTTGGCACTATGAAACGTTGTTTGATTCGCGTTTAGTACAAACGGTACTGTCTATTAGTTGGGCCCTTGTTGCACTAGTGTGTTCAGTAATCGCGGCAATTAAGAAAAATCGAGTCTGGTGGTTCTTCGGTGCAGGTATTTTTGCTTGCGTCATTGCGAAGTTATTCTTAGTTGATATTGATGGACAAGGTGGAATAACCCGAGCTGTTTCCTTTATTGGTGTAGCACTGGTTATCCTAATTGTGGGTTATTTCTCTCCTTTGCCACCAAAAGAAATTAAAGAAACAAAAGGGAACGTTGAACAGGAGACGCAATCATGAATCTAAGTAAATATAGAGGGCTATTTGCTGTCTTCTCATTATCTTTATTATTTTCGAGCCAAATTCATGGTGAGGAAATGAAAGAGAATACGCCTTATAGTTTTTACCAAGGCGCAGAAATAAATATATCGGATACCACTGAACCATTTTATTGGCTTGAATTGCCTGCCAATGCTTATTTTAATTCTGCATACCCGAATACATTACAAGATGTTCGCGTATTTAATGGAACAGGAGATGAAGTCCCTTCAGTACTGTTCTACGATGCTGAAAAGTCTATTTCTAAGGCTAACGTGTCATTTACACCTCAACATCTAGTCGCCCGCATTGACAATGTAAATACCGATGAGGATAGGCGTCGAGATAGGCAATATCTTCTTGTAGAATCAATTCCGGGTAAGGTTAATCGCCTTGAGTTACCGAATACGCAGGCAAAAGATAAAGCATCTTATCAAGCTTACTTGCTGACTCGAAATGAAAACCAAGAGAAAAACGCGGCGATTAAAAATCTCACCCTTGATTGGGCTAAACAGAATAATGACTGGCAAGCAAAGGTATTTATTTTCTCTAGTTATGATAAAGAAGAATGGGTAAATATTGCGACAAATCAGCCGATTATGAATTTAACACTGAATGATCAAACTGTTGCAAGTAACCAAATTGAGTTATTAAATGGTAATGCGCAAGCATTGAGTGCACCTTATCTGTTGATCGTGGCCGCAAGTGCCTCAGAGGTTACCATTCCAAGTTTATCTAAAGTTACAGCAAGTGCGGATGTTTTAAAGGCAACTCGTCGCCAAGAATCATTCCACTTTGAAATGACCAATGATGGTGTTTCGCGGGAACATGTTATATACCAATTGCCATCGATGCAGCCTTTAGATGAGTTACAAATACAATTGCAACAATCTAATCGAGTCATTCCATTAAAAGTAGAGTACTCATCTGATCGTGGTGAAAATTGGCTACCTTTGACGAATATTGTTGCTTATAACCAATATGCTGATGGCGAGACGGTTAGTAATGCGAATATTACTCTACATGGTGAAATGATCCGCACATTAAGAATTTCTGCATTGAAAGGGGGCTGGGATGATCAACCTCCGCGTATTGTGGGGAAACGTGATGCGCTTAATTTGGTATTTAACGTGCAAGGCGCAACGCCATACCTATTAGTGTGGGGAAATAAGCAGGCGGAGCAAGAAAGTCTCACCTATAACCAGCTATTGGGTAAAACGTATACTGTTGCAGAACTAATGTCGAGTTATCCAGAAGCATATCCAAATACTGAAATAGTTAATTTAGGCGGGGAAAAGCGATTAACAGCCACTACTCCTGCCGATGAAAGCTCAAATTGGATGACAATTGCATTATGGGCTTTGTTATTTCTCGGCATAGTTGTTTTACTCTATTTTTGTTGGTATTTACTTAAAGAAGTGAATTCTGGAAATAAAGATGAGAAAGGCGAACTATAAACCCTTTTCACTATTTGAATGAAAGAGAGCAAATTGCTCTCTTTTTATTTTTTGAACATCTAAATCGTTCATTTAGACAAATATCTACATCATTTTACCGAACCATGAAAACAATTACGCAATCGGTGTTTTTTCTGACAGCCTTTCGCGTTAAAACATCTTCTAGTTATAGGAGAACATGATGAAGAATATACGGCTTACTCGTTTGTTTATTGGCATGGCATTATTTACAGGAGCAACCTTATTTGCTCAGGCTGCGGATAACACCGTACTTACGGAAGTAACTCCACACGTTGTTGCGTATGAATATATGCAGTTACACCAATATAATCAGGATGAAGGGGACATTGAACCTGAGCGTGAAACTAAAGAGCTTGATACTATTCAACTGCAAGAGACGACGAATGATCGGCGTTTTACAGGTCGACAATTCAATCTTAATGATAAAGAAAAATAAATTGAAATTAAGGTATAAATAGCGATAAATAGGTAAGGAACACCATCAATATATAACGCAAAGGAAAATCAAATGCATCAGGGTCAATGTTTGTGTGGGGCAGTTAAGGTATCAACGAATAAAGCGGTTGATAAAATTAGTGTTTGTCATTGTGGTATGTGTCAAAAATGGAATGGCGGCCCGGGCTTCAGCGTGGATTGCGGACATGATTTGCATATTGAAGGCCAAGATTCAATAACCACGTTTGCCTCTTCTGTGTGGGGAGAGCGCGCTTTTTGTAAACATTGTGGTACGCATCTTTTTTATCACTTAATTAACCCGTCAACTTATTACGCATCGGCAACATTGTTTGAAGATAGTAAACAAGCACAATTAGCCATGCAAATTTATATAGATAGCAAACCGAAATACTATAATTTTGTTGAGCAAACTGCGATGTTGACTGAACAAGATATACTGAAAATGATGGGTGCACCTTCAGAGTAATGATCTGAATTAATTTTAAGGTGGGAAGACTTTTCCTGCCTTAAGACGACTGTAAATTTCCTTTCGATTTGTCATGCTAGCGACAAAAAATTGATTTACAATTAAGATAATATGCAATGAATAACATGAGTAAAAACGCGTGATAGCGTCATTGTGATCATGTTTTGTATTTATTTGGGGAATAACAAATGAACAGTATGAAAGGAATGCGTCATGCAAGTAATATCGCATGGGTGCTACAGTGGATACTGAATATTGGTTTACTTTCATTAGCTGCCGTATTGGTGTTTTTTTTAGCCAAAGAAACAATTACGATGGCTTCTTTAATGTTTGGGAGTTCAAAAGGGGCAACGGCTTATGAACTTTTAGAGGGGATTGTTATTTACTTCCTCTACTTTGAGTTTATCGCGTTAATCATCAAATATTTTATGTCGGGTTATCATTTTCCATTAAGATATTTTATTTATATTGGTATTACTGCAATCATTCGTTTGATTATTGTTGACCATAGTGACCCAATGACAACATTGCTGCATGCAGGAGCTATTCTCGTGTTAGTCATCGCACTTTATATTGCAAATACTGAAAAGTTAAAGCGTGAATAATAAATAATTTATTTTTAAGATAAATAAGATTAAGGGGGCTATGCCCCTTTTTTATTGCTTGTAATTTTAATTATTATTAAATGAGTTGCCTAGTATTTATGCAATGATAAAGAGATTGTATCTCACCATTTCGCAATATAGAATCACAGACTCTAAAAATCTCAATCTATTGATAAATAATATAAATATGGGAATAAATATAATTATTGTTGATGATAATAATATTACACTGCAAGGTTTTGAGTTTATATTTAGTCGTCATACACGCTGTAAATTAATTGCTTCATTTCCTTCAATCGACCAAGTTTTGGTTTGGAACCGCCACCAAAGGGCGAGTGTTATTTTAATCGGTAGCGATCACTGTCATTTTGATTCATTAAAAACGATCCAAACATTACGGCGTACCCAACCTGATGTTGGCATTATTATTTATAACGTTAGAAGTAATTATTCTTTTTTTCTCAAGGCATTAGATGTTGGTATTTTTGGCTTGTTAAGCGTACACATTACAGAGGATGACCTGATTGAGGCAATAAAAGTCGTCAATGTAAAAAGACGGATAATTTCACCTGATATAGCGCAAGATCTTGCTTTACAACGCGTTATCCATAATAGCCAGCAAGATTTATGCGAGTTGTTGTCAGATCGTGAATTGGAAATCATGCTGATGATCACTCAAGGGATACCAATCAAACAGATTGCGCAGATGCTGTCCCTTAGCCCAAAAACGGTAAATACCTATCGATATCGAATGTTTGGTAAACTTAATATCTGTAGTGATGTAGAATTAACTCATATAGCCATTAGATATGGTTTAATTACAGTAAAACAGGGTTTATCCGAGTGGCAGAACAGTTCGAATCAAAAGCTTTCTTAAAAACAGTGACAAACCAACCTGGCGTATATCGAATGTACGATGCGGGCGGGACGGTGATTTACGTTGGTAAAGCCAAAGACTTGAAAAAAAGGCTCTCCAGCTATTTTCGTGAAAATGTCAGTAGCCGAAAGACCGAGCAGCTTGTTAAGCAAATTGCGTCTATTGATGTTACCGTAACGCACACTGAAACGGAGGCGTTACTGCTCGAACACAACTATATTAAGCTATATCAACCCCGCTATAATGTATTGTTGCGTGATGATAAATCTTACCCTTATTTATTTTTAAGTAAGGAAACTCACCCGCGGATTTCAATGCACCGCGGGGCGAAACATGCTAAAGGTGAGTATTTTGGGCCATTCCCGAGCTCTTATGCAGTTCGAGAAACGTTGACGTTAATGCAGAAGCTATTTCCTATTCGCCAATGTGAAGATAGCGTCTATAAAAACCGCTCAAGACCTTGTTTACAATATCAAATTGGTCGCTGTTTAGGGCCTTGCGTTAGTGGTTTGGTTTCTGATGAAGACTATAATCAACAAGTTGAATATGTTCGGTTATTTTTAACAGGGAAAGACAAGCAAGTACTGGCTGGTTTAGTTGAACGAATGGAAAAAGCGAGCCAAGACCTGCGTTTTGAGGATGCGGCACGTTTTCGTGATCAAATTCATGCAGTTCGAGCCGTGACTGAAGAGCAATATGTTTCAGGGGAAGGGGATGACCTCGATGTTATTGGGGTATCCTTTGAGTCAGGGCTGGCTTGCGTTCACGTTCTATTTATACGCCAAGGTAAAGTGCTCGGTAGCCGCAGCTATTTTCCTAAAATCCCAGCAGATACACAACTCGATGAAGTAGTTCAAACCTTCTTAGGGCAATTTTATTTACAAGGTAGCGAAAACAGGACACTACCAGGTGAAATTTTACTTGATTTTGCTCTGACAGAAAAAGAGTTACTTGCCCAGTCATTATCCGAGCTAGCGGGACGCAAAATTAATATTCAAAGTCAGCCAAGAGGCGCAAGAGCGCGTTATCTGAAGTTGGCTCGAACCAACGCTTCTATTGCGTTATCGACTAAAGTCGCACAAAACTCGACAGTGCAGCAACGTATGGCTGCATTGGCAAAAGTGGTTCATTTAGAGAACATCTCACGAATGGAGTGTTTCGATATTTCTCATACAATGGGGGAGCAAACCGTCGCATCTTGCGTTGTGTTTGATAAAACGGGTCCCGTAAAATCAGAATATCGCCGTTACAATATCTCAGGTATCACTCCAGGTGATGATTATGCTGCGATGCATCAAGTGCTGACTCGTCGATATGGCAAACACCTTGATGAAGCCAAAGTGCCAGATATTATCTTTATTGATGGTGGTAAAGGGCAGTTAGGGCAAGCAAAAGATGTGTTTGAGTCCCTTGATGTTGATTGGGATAAAAATCATCCTTTATTAATTGGCGTCGCAAAGGGGAGTGACCGTAAAGCAGGGCTTGAAACGTTGTTTTTAAAACCAGAGGGTGAAGGTTTTGCTTTGCCAGCCGATTCGCCAGCGTTGCATGTGATACAACATATTCGAGATGAATCCCATAACCATGCGATCACTGGTCACCGCCAACGTAGAGCTAAAGTGAAAAATACCAGTGCATTAGAATCGATTGAGGGGGTTGGGCCAAAACGCCGCCAAATGTTATTAAAATATATGGGCGGATTACAACCACTGCGAAATGCGAGCATAGAAGAGATCGCAAAAGTGCCCTCGATCTCATACGCGCTTGCAGAAAAGATTTATAATGCATTGAAACAGTAAGTGTCTTAGGGCAACATATTCATAATATCCAACTTGGTCAAAAAGTTAGTGAGCGTGATGAAATTAAACATACCAACGTGGCTGACATTATTTCGCGTCATCCTAATACCATTTTTTGTATTGGCATTTTACCTTCCTGTCACTTGGGGGCCTTTCGCCTGTGCGCTGATTTTTGTTTTTGCCGCGGTGACGGATTGGTTTGACGGGTTTTTAGCGCGACTTTGGAAGCAAACCACAAAGTTTGGGGCATTTTTAGACCCCGTGGCAGATAAAGTGATGGTGGCAACTGCACTCGTGTTAGTCACTGAAAGCTATGATGTTTGGTATGTGACACTGCCTGCCGCAACGATGATTGCACGTGAGATTATCATTTCTTCATTGCGTGAATGGATGGCAGAGATTGGCAAACGCAGTAGTGTTGCAGTGTCTTGGATTGGTAAATTTAAAACAACAGCGCAAATGATGTCCTTAGTGGGGCTATTATGGCGTCCAACACCTTTAATTGAGAACCTATCTATTGCATTAATGTATGTCGCTGCCATCTTAACATTTTGGTCAATGTTCCAATATTTAAAGGCTGCGTGGGGCGATTTGAGCGAAGCGTGATCGAAATGATTGAAAAAACAGCGAACGATCCAATTATTTCAATAATTGTATTGACTCGATAGGTGAAATCAGTAGAATGCAACGCATCGAACGGCAACATGGTTTACGAAAATAAATAAGTAAATCAGCCAGTTTGATAGTATAAGCTGAAAGTTAAGCTTAACGCGGGAATAGCTCAGTTGGTAGAGCACGACCTTGCCAAGGTCGGGGTCGCGAGTTCGAGTCTCGTTTCCCGCTCCAAATTTCGCAAGAGATTCGGATAAGGCGCGTTAGCAAAGCGGTTATGCACCGGATTGCAAATCCGTGTAGCTCGGTTCGACTCCGGGACGCGCCTCCATAATTTAGCCCAGGTGGTGAAATCGGTAGACACAAGGGATTTAAAATCCCTCGGCCTTTAGGCTGTGCGGGTTCAAGTCCCGCCCTGGGCACCATCTTGAAGTAAGTGAGTTTTTAGTTCACTTTATTTTGAGCAGTAAGGATCTTTATACGAGCGTCTACTCCAGTATATTGATTAACGGGTGAGTTAACTTATCCCTCTCGAAAGAGAAAATACAATTTGGCCCAGGTGGTGAAATCGGTAGACACAAGGGATTTAAAATCCCTCGGCCTTTAGGCTGTGCGGGTTCAAGTCCCGCC
>NZ_JBSICC010000130.1:0-328 GCF_058245955.1 Providencia sp. UF-224
GTCCAAACAGTGCCTTTTCGGGCATTATCGGCCCAGATGGCCGCGTGGTTGGCGAACCGCTGATTGATAAAGAAGGGGTTGTGTACGGCGAGATTGATTTAAACCGCTGTATTCAACCACGGCAAATGCACGATATTACGGGGCACTATAACCGCTTTGATATCTTTGATTTACAGGTGAACCGCCGCCCACTGAGTGCTGCCCGTTTTTACGGCGAGGGGCAAAGTGTGGAGGAATTAAACCCGACTGAGAACGATGCACCGTTTGGGGAGAAAAAAGGATGAGTCTGGCACGCACATTTCGGATTGGGCAGATTGTCCCGTCCTCG
>NZ_JBSICC010000131.1:0-325 GCF_058245955.1 Providencia sp. UF-224
GCACTTGGCTGTAGGTCATACTGAGTTGCTTATCACTGAGTAACGCAATCGCATCCGTGACCGCCCGTGTGATATCCGGCTGTATCTCCCGTGACGTCGAACCGGCTTCCCCTTTAACAAGGCGCTGCTCCGCTTCGGCGTAAAACGCTTTGCGCGCCTCAGAGCCAAAGCCATTTTTCTCCAAGCGATCAAACCAGTCGGTCAATAACTCACTTTTTTCAGGGGTTGTTTTCGCCTGACGGGTATCGAGGGCGGCCACATCACGGGATTTCAATGAGGCTTCATGCCCGACGGCATCAAGGATTTGCTGGCGACGTTGGGAGAA
>NZ_JBSICC010000132.1:0-325 GCF_058245955.1 Providencia sp. UF-224
TTCTCCCAACGTCGCCAGCAAATCCTTGATGCCGTCGGGCATGAAGCCTCATTGAAATCCCGTGATGTGGCCGCCCTGGATACGCGTCAGGCAAAAACAACCCCTGAAAAAAGTGAGTTGCTAACCGACTGGTTTGACCGCTTGGATAAAAATGGCTTTGGCTCTGAGGCGCGCAAAGCGTTTTACGCCGAAGCGGAGCAGCGCCTCGCCAAAGGAGAAGCCAGTTCGACGCCACGGGAGATACAGCTGGATATCACACGGGCGGTCACGGATGCGATTGCGTTACTCAGTGATAAGCAACTCAGTATGACCTACAGCCAAGTGC
>NZ_JBSICC010000133.1:0-311 GCF_058245955.1 Providencia sp. UF-224
AAAGCCACGGGCAACAACAGTGTGCAAAATATCGTTGTTACGCCAAACACAAAAACCCCAAATGCGGGGGACAAGCCAACCATCAAAGTGGAGCTTACCGACAAAAACGGCAATCCTGTCAAGGATGTGCAAAATATCGAAGTCACCATTGGCAACGACAAACACACCCTGCCGGTGACCCCAAATACCGACGGTAGCTACACCGCCGAACTGCCTGCGCAGCAAAGTGGCGATAAACAAATCAATGTTTCCGTGAATGGCAAGGATTCCAATAAAGAAACCCTGAATGTACAGCCACCTGCCCCCGTTTC
>NZ_JBSICC010000134.1:0-305 GCF_058245955.1 Providencia sp. UF-224
CCCGCATGCTGTTGCTGGAACAACTGCAACATCGCCCCTTGCGCATCTGACGGCAACGTTATGTGTTCAGTAAGATTCAAGTTTGCATCATAAAGGAATTTTTCGTCTCGATTGCCGATTTGATTACTGTATTGGGCCTCTGTGATTTGGTCGTTCGCGTTATACCGATAGGTAGTTTGCTTCCAACGGTCATCTTCGATACGCACCACATTGTGTGCACGGTCGTATTGATAAGAACGATGCACATCGGTACAAAATGGCGGTTGATGTGGATTATGTTGCAGTGATTGTAAGAAGTTTTCACT
>NZ_JBSICC010000135.1:0-292 GCF_058245955.1 Providencia sp. UF-224
TGCATCCGGGAGGATTCGAACCTCCGACCGCTCGGTTCGTAGCCGAGTACTCTATCCAGCTGAGCTACGGATGCATATTTACTGCAAGACGTGCTTCTCTCTCAAACTTCTTATCAACATCTACTTCTGTAAATCAATTTCATCGTTACTGCACTATTTTGATTACTCGCTAAGTAGAATCAAAATAAAACCCCACAAGGTATTCCTCTAGGGTTGAGATGGTGCATCCGGGAGGATTCGAACCTCCGACCGCTCGGTTCGTAGCCGAGTACTCTATCCAGCTGAGCTACGG
>NZ_JBSICC010000136.1:0-277 GCF_058245955.1 Providencia sp. UF-224
GAAACCGACGTCGACCCACGTAAAGCGGCTGTAGCGGCTGCCATTGCCCGTGCGAAAGCCAAAAAAGCGGCGCAGGCGCAAACTGAGCCTGCGGTTGAAGCACAAGTCGAAACCGAAGTCGACCCGCGCAAAGCGGCTGTAGCGGCGGCAATAGCCCGTGCGAAAGCCAAAAAAGCGGCACAGGCGCAAACTGAGCCTGTGGTTGAAGCTCCAGTTGAAACCGACGTCGACCCACGTAAAGCGGCTGTAGCGGCTGCCATTGCCCGTGCGAAAGCCA
>NZ_JBSICC010000137.1:0-271 GCF_058245955.1 Providencia sp. UF-224
GGCTTGTCCCCCGCATTTGGGGTTTTTGTGTTTGGCGTAACAACGATATTTTGCACACTGTTGTTGCCCGTGGCTTTGCCCACGGTGATGTCAGTTTTTTGGCTGGAAACTCCGTTCAGTGAGGCGGTTACATCGATATTACCGAGGTCTTTGAGTGGCACCTGAGCGGTGTAGCTGCCATCGCCATTATCCGTCCAATTTAAGGTATCGCCTTTTAGGCTGCCTAAGTGAAGGTTATTTTTGTCTAACCCTTTGATGCCGTTACCAAAGG
>NZ_JBSICC010000138.1:0-270 GCF_058245955.1 Providencia sp. UF-224
TTCCTGTTTTAAACAAGATTGACTTGCCAGCAGCAGACCCAGAGCGAGTTGCTGATGAAATTGAAGACATTGTAGGCCTTGACGCCCACGATGCCGTTCGCTGTTCTGCAAAAACGGGCATTGGTGTTCAGGATGTGATTGAACGCCTTGTTAAGGAGATCCCACCACCAGTTGGTGATGTGGATGCCCCATTACAAGCACTAATTATTGACTCTTGGTTTGATAACTATTTAGGCGTTGTTTCGTTGATCCGTATTAAAAACGGGTCAC
>NZ_JBSICC010000139.1:0-268 GCF_058245955.1 Providencia sp. UF-224
GTGGATTGACATGAGCCGCTTGGCTATCCACCGTTTGGGTTTTGCTGAGGCGCCGTCCAAACGCATCATAGGTATAGCGCCAGCAGCCACCCTTCGGGGTAAAACAGGCCGTCAATTGGTTCTGTGTGTTCCACAGATAACGCCATTCCTTCGGACGATAGCCATGTTCATAGACAATTTTCCTCTCTAGCCGCCCATTCACATCATAGTGGTAAAGCTGATACCCCCTTGCCGTATCTCGCCGTGTGACTCGGCCCGCATGCTGTTG
>NZ_JBSICC010000013.1:0-108617 GCF_058245955.1 Providencia sp. UF-224
AGTTCGTTTAGTGATTGGTTTCATTGCACTCTCCAATTTTAAATTGAAAAAGTGTCAACCTTATTCAGGACGGGTCATTAAACTGATTAAAAGCGCTCAATAAATAATTGGGCGCTTTTTTATCCACTAAGATTATCTGCAAACAAAGCAGCCATTAACCCACCTGTAACTCCCTAAACTTTCTTATAAAAATATCTTTCATCATTTTGTCACTCACCTATGCCATACTAAAATCTAATGATATAAAGGCAATATTCCCTTATTTCACCTTAATTTTTGGTGATAAGTGCCTTTTATGTTGTTTAATTATGATTTTGATTGAAATTCACGCTGAAGGTTTTATATTTTTTAGAGAGTTATCTGAAACTGGATTTGAGCTTTATTTATAGCAACAATAACGCTAATACACTGTCTGCCATGCAGTGGTGGTCAATATTCCTGTTTTGCTGTACCGCGAATACGTCACAAATAAAGTTCTCTGAATCCCACTTTGCTAAAAATTGGAGATCAGATGAGTACTGAACATGCTGTTAATCAAAAAACCTCTGTCGACTCTTGGAAGCGCATTGTTAGCGAGCTATTAAGCGAGGCTGGCATTGAAATTAATGGCTCCCAACCTTTTGATATTCACGTCCATAATGACCAATTTTATAAACGAGTCTTGCAACAGGGCTCCATTGGGCTTGGCGAAAGCTATATGGACGGTTGGTGGGATTGCGAGCGTTTAGATATCTTTTTCCACCACGCACTCCGTCATGGGCTCGATAAAAAACTGCCACATAATTTCAGCGATACACTGAAAATTGCCATTGCACGCATTCGTAATTTACAAACACCAAAACGTGCGCGCATGGTTGGTGAAGAACATTACGACCTTGGCAACGACTTATTTTCACGGATGCTTGACCCTTATATGCAATATTCCTGCGGTTATTGGAAAGAGTTAGAAAATACTCCCGAAAACTTACCTTTGGCGCAAGAACAAAAATTAAAACTGATTTGCGAAAAACTGCAATTAAAACCGGGAATGCGCTTACTTGATATCGGTTGCGGTTGGGGAGGCCTTGCGGCTTTTGCTGCAAAACATTATTCAGTGTCAGTAATGGGTGTAACGATTTCCGCTGAGCAGCAAAAGTACGCACAAGCACGATGTGCTGAACTGAACGTACAAATTCGATTAGACGATTACCGTAATCTTAATGACCAATTCGATCGCATTGTTTCCGTTGGCATGTTTGAGCATGTCGGCCCAAAAAACTATGCAACCTATTTTGATGTAGTAAAACGCAATTTAAAACCAAATGGGCTATTTTTATTGCACACCATAGGTTCCAACCGAAATAAGGTCAATGTCGATGCATGGATCAATAAATATATATTTCCAAATGGTTGCCTACCTTCACTGCAAAATATTGGTGAAAGCAGTGAAAATAAATTAGTGATGGAAGATTGGCATAACTTTGGCGCTGACTACGATAAAACGCTGATGGCGTGGCATTCACGTTTCCAAGCCGCTTGGCCTGAACTAGAAGCAAACTATACACCGCGTTTTAAACGAATGTTTTCTTATTACTTAAATGCCTGTGCAGGTGCTTTTCGAGCCCGAGACATCCAGTTATGGCAAATTTTATGGAGCCCGCAAGGTGTCGAAGGTGGCCTACGAGTTGCAAGGTAAATCTTGGTGCAGTGAAGTGACGATGAGATCAAGCCGATTGATTATCTAACCATCGCTCAATCACCTGCACCCCATTTTCGATTTCTTTTCGTAACTCTGTGGGTTGTAAAGGGTCCTTCTCTAAAATAGCACATATCGTCGCTGCTGTTTGCATCCCTAAGCTGGCACAGCTGCTTTTTAACTGGTGTGCCAACCGTTTAATACGCTCGGCATCTTGTTGTTGATAAGCACCCTCAATATCGGCCAATAATGGGAAAGAATGCTGCTTAAAGATAGTTATCCACTCTTGAATTTTAGGATACCCCATCAATTGTGCATCATTTTCCAGTTGAGATAAATTGACCTGTTGTGGACTCTCTGAAGTGGTAGGAGAAAGGTATTCACCACCTGAAATATATTTAGTAATTAATTGATTGAGCGTATCCCGTGGAACGGGTTTTTGAATGATCCCGCGGAAAATTTTATTGGTACGCTGTCGCAACGTTTCATCAATCACATGGGCACTAAAACCTATTAGGATCAACAGCGGATATTGCTCTGATAACTGTTTTGCCAGTGTAATACCATCAATATCAGGCAAGCCAAAATCCACCAGCGCAGCGGTAAAGGAAGGTTGTTGTGAGAGTATCGCTAACGCTTCTGCGGCAGAGCCCGCAATCGTCACCTTCGCCCCGCTCGAAATGAGCATTTCACTGCTAATCTTTTGTGTCAGCGGGTTATCTTCTATCAGCAATAAATTCACGCCGTTCATGTTAACTGGTAAGCCAGAGGGCTTATCAATCGGTTTAGACGCAAGACAAAGGGGCAAGGTTAAGCGAAAACAGCTTCCCATACCCAACTCGCTATTGACCGTAAGCTCCCCGCCCATCGCCTCAGCCAAACTGGCACTAATGGTTAGCCCAAGGCCGGTTCCACCGCGCTGGCTATCGACTTGCACAAACGGTTTAAAAATATCCGCCAAACGCGAGCTTTCTATGCCACACCCTGTGTCTTCAACTTCAATAAACCAATATTTACCAAAACGGCAACTGCGCAGAGTAATTTGCCCTCTCTGTGTAAAGCGCAGCGCATTGCTCAATAAGTTAGTAATAATCTGCCGAATGCGTAACGGGTCACCCTGTAGTGTCGCAGGTAAGTCATCTGCAATATCTGCTATCATCTTGATAGTGCGGTTTTTATTACTCGCATTCATTAAATATAATGTGCTTTCTAATAACGGTTTAGGTTCAAAAGGTTCATCGCTAATAGAAACATTCTGCCCACCCGCTTCGATAGCTGAGTAATCTAAAATATCATTTAAAATAGCCAGTAAAGACTCACCTGAATCTGTTATTGCATGTAAATCTTCACGATATTGCTTGAGTGGTGGCTTTTCTAATAACAACTGAGCTGTCCCTAAAATGCCATATAATGGCGTACGAATTTCATGGCTCATCGCAGCCAAAAAGGCAGATTTGGCTTGGTTGGCTTTCTCCGCTTCCGCGCGTGCTTTTCGGTGTTCTACCACCAATACCCGTAATTCCGCCGTCCGTGCTTTGACTTGGTCGGCGAGTTGTTCACGCTGACTATTCAGCGCATGAACACTTGAGCGAAATGCATCCATTAAACGCCCGATGGTGTCCAATTCCTTCACCCCTGCGGTTTCAGGAAATGCGGAATCAATATCCCCCTCCAGTAGCCGTTGAAGTGCTTGAGTTTGTTGTTCTAACGGTTTAGTCACTAGTCGATAAACCACACGCCATAAAATCAAAACAAATGAAAAAAGTGACGCAATACTGAGTAACAATAACCAGTTTTGCCCCCGCTCACTGGCTTGCTTGAGTTGCGCAAGCGCAGTTTTGTTACGTTGTTCAATGGTATCAACCAGTTGGGTAACTTCACTGCTAAAACGGGCGAATTGGTCAATATTATTTTGCGATAAAATCTGTAAACGCGTGGTGATATCGTTTTCTTGGCGATACAGCGCAATCAGCTCCACATAACGGCTAACAACCTCCAACGCACTCGCCACTTGGTTACGCACAGCGGGATCTTCAATATATTTTTGCCGACGTTGGAGGATTTTCACTGCCTGATTGAGTTGGTTATCTAATTCCGCTGCATTGGGATTTAATGGCAAGGTACTTAAATTTAATACCATCTGCTGAACACGCATTGCACTAAGGCGTAACTCATTCATTTGGCTAACATATTCAAGGTCGATATCAATCAAACGGTCAAGTGCGGCCTGGGCTTGTGAAGTACGTTTCCCTTCAATCAAATCATATAAACTGACTTGCGTTGCCCCCGCAGAGGTCGCGGCATTGTTTGCCTGCCCATGGGCTAGCTGTGCAATTTCCCCTGCCGCTGAAATGATACGCTGCCGCAGTTGTCGTTGTGTATTTCGCAGAGTAAGCCGTTGACCAACTAACTCCCCTTGTTGGCTTAACGATTGAGCGATTTCTTTTTCTTGTTGCTCGATAGCGGAGGTGTCAAAGCCTTGTTGGCGAAGAGTTTTCAATAGGTTAGTAATTTTTAAGCTTTGTGCGGTTAACATTCGCCCTTGCGCAAGCCAGCTGTTTTCATTATCGGCATTGGTCAGGTTTTGCGCAGAAAAAAGCTCCCATGCGCTGGCTTCACTTAATTGACGCGCCATATTCATGGTTGGGATCAAGGCTTGAGTATTATCTTGCTCAACCTGACTCACAAAGCGGAGATTATACCAACCCACAAGGGTACTTATGAACGTCAATGCCGCCATTAAGGCAAAGCCCATCCATAATCGTCGAGTCAGTGATAAGTTCACGGTTTACGTACCTAGCGGTTAATAAAGGTTGAGTTCGTCTTACGAAAGCATTTAGGATAAAGGTTTATGACCAGTGAGGCTATCATGCGCGCATTTATTTTACTGTTCGTCACGTTTTACGCAGTGCTGGGTTATGCTGCGGATAAAGATAAAGCGCTATTACGTTGGCAAGATAACTTATCTTTTGGTCATCAAAAGCACCAAACTTCCCATGCTACTAAGGTCTGGAAGTTATGTGCCCTTTATCCAAGTTTAAAAGATTCCTATTGGTTATCCATCAATTACGGTATGCAAAAAGCGGCTCAAACTTATGGCGTCGATTTAAAAGTTTTAGAAGCTGGCGGCTATAATCAACTCGCCACTCAGCAAAAACAAATCACCCAATGCCAACAATGGGGGGCCGATGCATTGTTGCTCGGGAGCAGCACGACATCATTTCCTAACTTACGCCAACAAGTAGGTGATTTACCTGTGATTGAAGTGGTTAATGCCACGCACGATAACATGGTCAAAACTCGCGTTGGTGTGCCATGGTTCCAAATGGGTTATCAACCTGGTCGTTACCTTGTTCAATGGAGCAAAGGCAACACATTGAAAGTTTTGTTAATGCCCGGCCCGCGTGATGCAGGCGGCAGCCAAGAAATGGAAGATGGTTTTCAACAAGCCATAGCTGGGAGTAATGTGACTATTGTTGATATTGCTCATGGTGATAACGACCTTGAAATCCAACGTAATTTATTGCATGAAATGTTAGAGCGCCACCCAGATATCGATGTCGTGGTCGGCACGGCCATTGCAGCGGAGGCAGCAATGGGAGAAAAACGTAACCTTGCAAAACCACTCAATATTGTGTCTTTTTATTTATCTCACCAAGTCTACCGTGGCTTAAAACGTGGCCGAATTATCATGGCAGCCAGTGACCAAATGGTTTGGCAAGGGGAACTTGTTATTGAGCAAGCGATTAATGTACTCGAAGGTCATGGCGTACCGGATAACATCAGCCCACCGATTTTAGTTTTAACCCAGCAAAATGCGGATAGTGAGCACTTACGTTGTTCACTTTCTCCGGGGGGATTTCGCCCTGTTTATCAATATACATCCGCCGCTAAAAAGTAACCTTCCCCGTGCTGAGTGACCAGTAAATCCGCCTTTAATTTGTGGCGCAAACGGCGGATTAGCACATCGACGGTACGCAAATCGGGGTTATCCACACGGCGGGCTGATAACATGCGTAATAACCGCTCACGACTTAGAATTTCCCTTGGGTTCGTCACAAAGGCGACTAGCATTTCATATTCAGCACGCGTTAATTTAATAGTTTCTTGGTTAAATTCTAATGTGTGCATGGAAACATTGAGGCAATAACCAGCAAATTGGTAGCAATTATCTTGGGAAATAGGTTGCGGGTGTGCTTGGTTTGCTAAGTCGATGCGCCATAACAGGTTTTTCACACGCACGACGAGCTCACGCAATTCCAGCGGTTTCGTCACATAATCATCCGCGCCCATTTCTAAGCCAACAATGCGGTCAATTTGGTCGCTCCGCCCTGTGACTAAAATAATCCCGACAGTAAAACGCTCTCGCAGCGCCCTTGTGAGCATTAAACCGTTTTCATCGGGTAAGTTAATATCCAATAAAATCAAGTCAACAGGCTGAAGCTCCATAATTTCACGTAACCCCGCACCACTACCCGTGACAGAGACACGATACCCTTCTTGCTCAAAATAGGCTTGTAGTCTTGCTTGAGTAACGGGCTCGTCTTCAACAACCACAATGTGATGCGATGTCATCGATTTCGTCTCTTCTGTTCATATCTGTTCATATTTGTTCATATCTTGCCGTAAGTTGTTCATCCTGACCAGTACCGCTATTCATATTTACTGAATAAGATCCTCTGTATTAAACCATATTATTTTAGGGGATATTATGCGGAAACTCTGGAGAGCGTTATTAAGGCCAAGTGCGCGTTGGTCAATGCTCACACTACTTATCGCCGGTATTGTTGTCGGCGTTGCACTCATCGTTGTTCCTCATGTGGGGATGAAAGTCACCAGCACAACGGAATTCTGTGTTAGCTGTCACAGCATGGAAACCGTTTACGAAGAATATAAACAATCTGTTCATTTCCAAAACGCTTCCGGTGTTCGCGCTGAGTGCCACGACTGCCACATACCTAACGATCTCCCCGGCATGATTAAACGTAAACTCGAAGCGAGCAATGATATTTATCAAACATTTATCGCTCACTCGATCGACACCCCAGAAAAATTTGAAGCGAAACGCGCTGAACTTGCAGAACGCGAGTGGGCTCGCATGAAAGAAAATAACTCCGCGACATGCCGCTCCTGCCATGATTACGATTCGATGGATCACGCAAAACAAAACCCAGAAGCCGCGCGCCAAATGCAAATTGCAGCGAAAGACAACCAATCTTGTATCGATTGCCACAAAGGCATTGCCCACCAATTACCGGATATGAGTAGTGGTTTCCGTAAGCAATTTGACGAATTACGTGCCAAAGCAAATGACGATGGCGATACGTTATATTCCCTTGATATCAAACCGCTTTACGCGCAAAAAGGTGATAAAGACCCAGCAGGTTCATTGCTGCCAGCATCTGAAGTGAAAGTGTTAAAGCGCGATGGGGATTGGCTACAAGTGGAAATCACAGGTTGGACAGAAACTGATGGCCGCCGCCGTGTACTTTCTGAATTACCGGGTAAGCGTATTTTCGTTGCCTCTATCCGTGGTGATGTTCAAGAAAACGTAAAAAACCTCGAAAGTACGACCGTCGAGGCAACAGATACCTCATGGAGCAAATTGCAAGCCACTGCGTGGATGCAACAAGGGGATATGGTCAATGATATCAAACCAATTTGGGCTTATGCGGACTCTTTATATAACGGTTCATGCAATCAGTGCCACGGGGCACCTGATATCGCCCACTTCGACGCTAATGGCTGGATAGGCACCTTAAATGGCATGATTGGCTTTACCAGTTTAGATAAACGCGAAGAACGTACCTTATTGAAATACCTGCAAATGAATGCATCTGATACCGGTGGTGCTGCACACGGTGACAACGGAGAAAAATAATGAAAAATAATCCGACATTTCAAGCTTCTCGTCGACGTTTTCTTGCCCAACTGGGCGGGCTAACAGTGGCGGGGATGCTAGGCCCCTCATTACTAACCCCACGAAAAGCCAGTGCAGCAACGGCGACAGAGCAAACCGCCGTGGTACAAGAAGGCATTTTAACGGGGTCGCACTGGGGTGCTATTCGAGCCACCGTTGTCGATGGTCGGTTTATCGAGGCGAAAGCCTTTGAACGTGATAAATTCCCATCCAAAATGATCGCAGGTTTACCTGACCACGTACATGGCACTGCGCGCATTCGCTACCCCATGGTACGGGTTGATTGGCTGCGTAAACGCCATTTAAGCGATACCACCCAACGGGGCGATAACCGTTTTGTACGTGTTTCGTGGGATGAAGCCTTAGATTTATTCTATCAAGAGCTTGAACGTATTCAGACAACTTATGGCCCAAGTGGATTATTAACCGCAAGCGGCTGGCAATCAACAGGCATGTTCCATAATGCGTCGGGGATGCTTGCCCGTGCCATCGCCCTGCATGGTAACAGCGTCAGCACGGGGGGTGACTACTCCACAGGGGCTGCGCAGGTTATTTTACCTCGCGTCGTGGGTTCGATGGAGGTCTACGAGCAGCAAACTTCATGGCCACTGGTATTGGAGAACAGTAAAACCATCGTGTTGTGGGGCTCTGACCTAATTAAAAACCAGCAAGCTAACTGGTGGTGCCCAGACCACGATGTGTACGCCTATTACGAGCAGCTCAAAGAAAAAGCGGCGAGCGGCGAAATAAACGTGATCAGTATTGACCCCATCATCACCTCCACCCATGATTACCTTGGGCGTGATAATGTTCAGCATATTGCGATTAACCCGCAAGCTGACGTGCCATTGCAACTTGCTTTAGCCCACACGCTGTATACGGAAGGATTACACGATAAAAACTTCCTCAAAGATTACTGTGTTGGTTTTGACCTGTTTGTGCCTTATTTACTCGGGGAAAAAGATGGGCAACCCAAAGATGCACAATGGGCAGCCAAAATTTGTGGGATTGATGCCGAAACCATCCGCACGCTTGCACGCCAAATGGCGGCCAACCGCACGCAAATTATTGCGGGCTGGTGCGTACAGCGCATGCAACATGGCGAGCAATGGTCGTGGATGATTGTCGTCTTAGCGGCAATGCTAGGGCAAATTGGTTTGCCGGGAGGCGGGTTTGGCTTCGGTTGGCACTATAACGGCGCAGGCACACCTAGCCGCCAAGGAATTATTTTAAGTGGTTTTTCTGGTTCAACCAAAGTCCCTCCAATTCACGACAGCAATGATTACAAGGGCTATAGCAGTACCATTCCAATCGCGCGTTTTATCGATGCGATTTTAGAACCGGGTAAAACCATTAATTGGAACGGTAAATCCGTCAAACTACCGCCATTAAAAATGTGCGTGTTTGCAGGGACTAACCCGTTCCATCGCCACCAGCAAATTAACCGTATTATTGAGGGGTGGCGTAAGCTTGAAACGGTGGTTTCGATTGATAATCAATGGACATCTACCTGCCGTTTTGCCGATATTGTCTTGCCTGCCACAACGCAATTTGAGCGTAATGACCTCGACCAATATGGTAACCACTCTAATCGCGGCATTATTGCGATGAAACAGTTAGTTGAGCCACAGTTTGAATCGCGCAACGATTTTGATATTTTCCGTGACTTATGCCGTCGTTTTGGACGTGAAGACGCATTCACCGAAGGCTTAGACCAAATGGGCTGGCTCAAACGGATTTGGCAAGAAGGCAGCCAGCAAGGAAAAGGCCGCGGGATCCATTTACCTGCTTTTGATGCATTTTGGGAAAAAGACGGTTATGTGGAATTTGAACATCCGCAAATGTTTGTTCGCCACCAAGCCTTTAGGGAAGATCCTGATTTAGAGCCGCTGGGTACGCCAAGCGGCTTGATTGAGATATACTCAAAAACCATCGCAGATATGCAATATGATGACTGCCAAGGTCACCCGATGTGGTTTGAAAAAGTTGAACGCTCCCACGGTGGTCCAGGTTCAAAGCAATGGCCTCTGCATTTGCAATCTGCCCACCCTGATTTTCGCTTGCACTCGCAATTATGTGAATCGCCTGCGTTACGCCAATATTATTCCGTGAGTGGTAAAGAACCCGTATTCATCAGCCCTCAAGATGCCAAAGCTCGTGGAATTCATAACGGTGATGTTGTTCGAGTCTTTAATGACCGAGGGCAAGTCTTAGCGGGTGCCGTGGTTTCTGACTTGTATACCCAAGGTGTTGCCCGTATTCACGAAGGTGCTTGGTATGACCCCACTAAAGGCGGTGAAATCAATGCGCTGTGTAAATATGGCAACCCTAACGTATTAACGTTAGATATTGGTACATCACAATTAGCCCAAGCCACCAGCGCGCATACGACCTTAGTGGAAATTGAAAAATTCACTGGGCAAATCGATAGCGTCAGTGCATTTGATGGACCAATTGAAATGGTGGCACAATGTGAATATGTGCCTGCATCACAGGTGAACAAATGACCAAGAACAGCAAGTTAACCGCAGAACAGATAGCCTGTATTTATGCATGGCTAGCACAGCTATTCTCACGTGAATTGGCTAGCAGTCAATTGGAACAACTTCAGTCCACCGATATGGTGGGCTGGTTTGCCATTCTTGAGCAAGAACCGTTATTGAGTGCGACAACTCATGAATTAAAAGCAAAAATTGATGCCCTTGCACATCGACCTGATGCCCAATTAGAATTGGCTGCGGATTTTTGCAGCCTATTTTTAATGTCGGACAAACAATCCGCCTTACCTTATGCCTCGGTTTACCCAAGTAATGGGCAAAATAACGCACAAATTACGTGTTTGTTATTAGAAGCAGGAATGGAAACCAGTGATGTATTTAATGAACCATCAGACCATCTTTCCATCTTTTTGGAATTACTCAGTCACCTGCATTTTTCATTAAATGACCCCAGTGTTGATCATGAAAAAGTCAGGCAATTACGCCAGCAAACCTTATCGATTTTATTGTCGTGGCTCCCCACATTTAGCCACAATTGCCAACGTTATGATGAATTCGGTTTTTATGGTGCATTAAGCCAACTGTTGCTTACATTAGTTCAGTTGGATGAGCAAGACAGCTAAACTCAACCAAAAGGCCATTTTATTTGCCTTTCTAAATAAACGGCCTTTTGGTTACTACTAACTACATATCCCGCAAATACCCGCTTAATCGCATTCAAAACTTTATTCAAAATGGCCACCCCTCCTATACTACCTATTCTGTTTTCCGCTTCCCCAAAGGTATTTTATGACTATTCAATACAGGCAATGCCACACTTCACAGCTCACTGATGACGAAAAAGACGCTTTATTCGATATGTTATTTGTCGGGTTTGAAGGGAATTTCACACGAGATGATTTTGAGCACACCTTGGGGGGAATGCACGTGTTTGCCTATGACCAACATCGTATCGTGGGTCACGTAGCGATTATTCAGCGCCATATGGCCATTAATGATAAGCCGATTTCAGTGGGGTATGTCGAAGCGATGGCGGTACTGGAAAGTTATCGCCGTCAAGGTATTGCCCGTGAATTGATGTCTATGACCAATACCATCATCGGCAATTGCTATCAACTTGGCTTACTGTCAGCCTCTGACGAAGGGTTTCACCTGTATCAATCCCTCGGTTGGAAAGTGTGGAAAGGCGGCTTGTTTGAATTACGCCAAGGCGCTTATGTTCGCTCTGAAGGTGAAGAAGGTGGCGTGATGGGCTGGTCTAAAGATAATTCGGTTAAATTTACTGAATCCCTGTACTGCGACTTTCGCGGTGGCGATCAGTGGTAATGGCCTGAATATCAGGCCGTTAACAATAACCTAGACTTATTTACTGATAGTCAGGTCTGGCTGAATAAGGCTAAAAATTTGCTTTTTCAATTCGGGTTGTCTCGCAAGTTGGTAAACCTGCGCAGCAACATCAGCACGCATCACTAACCCATGCGCTTCAATATTTTGCTGCAAAATAGACTTTCCTGTTGCCTTTCCATGAAGTAACCCGCCAGGTCGTACAATGGCAAAATCAAGGGAGCTGGTTTGTAACCATGATTCCGCCAGCGATTTTTCTCTTACGGCTTGGCCGAAAGCGGCTTTTGACCGTAAAGAGAGATACTGCCATGAATCTCCACACCCCAAAGAGGTTACTAATACCATCCGGGAGATCCCCGCTTGCTCTGCACAATCAATAACGGTACGGTTTGCCAAATAGTCTTGCGAGCCCCCCATGGTGGAAATCACTGTAGCACCAGCACCTGCCGCTTCGCACGCCGCAGTCACAACCGCCTCATCGCAAGCATCCCCCACAAATACACGCACACCCTGCAATGACAACTTTTCAACGGCTTCGGTATTGCGTACCACTGCCACCAGTTGCTGCTGATTTGCAATCGCAAGCTGAGCTATCATATTCCCAACCCCTTTCCCACCTGCACCAAAAAGTAGCCACTGAGCCATAAATTCACCTTAGTTATTCACTGAAATTATGCCTCACGCTACCAGACTAATTGAAATATAAAAACCATTCATTGTGGGAATATCTCCAATCCCGTTGAAGTTCGGTAATTTTTATGTAAACAGGAGTACAGCTGGCGCAATAACCACACTTGTTAAAAACAAATAAACATCAGCAACTCTAATGATTAACTCAAACAAATGATTCATTTTAAAATTATTAAAATGTGATCAATTTAACCTTTTCATTAAAAAAACTTTAGCTTAACCATAATAGCCATTAACAAAAGACAATAAAAAACCAACTTAATATCAACAACTAACGCTTCAAATCAAAACACTATCTCATTGATACCCCTAGTTATATTATTGTTAATACGAATAATTATCATTTGCTTTTATATTTTTATTTGATTTAATGATTCGCGAAATGTATAGCCATCATGATGATTTCAAAAACCGTAACATCATTATTTCCTTTAATAAAAATGGAGTATTTAGATGAAAAAGTTAAATGTTATCGCTCTAGCCTTCGTTACCTGCGGAATGTCTTTTGGTGCTTTTGCTGCGCTAGGTTCTGATCAAAGCCAGCCGTTCAAGCCCAATTCGCCTTCCATTAAAGTTGGGCCAACTGAAGGCACCGCAGGTGGTCATGGTGGCGCAGTAGGCGACCCAGGAATCGGTGTCCAATCGGTATACAGTGGAAAAATCATTTCATTCTCAGGCTTGACCAGAATGGCGCCAAAACAACCTGGCAATGAGGCTTATGTTATCTCCATGCCTAACACATCAACCTCACATGACAAAATGGGCGTGTTTAACTTTGCCCAAGTCGCTGATGCTGAAGTCTATTTTGGCGAGTGGTCATCAACGGGCGCAGCAACTGACACAACACATACCACCTATTACTCCGGTAAAGATGTCACCACAAACATGCCAACAGCAGGTACTGCAGAGTATTCGGTTAAAGGAATTAGCCAATATAACGGTGGTGCAATGGCGGCGGGTACCCTTACGGCAAACTTTGGCACCAAATCATTAGCTGGGAATATTGGTGCAACCAACATTGATGCCACAATTAAAAATAATGCCACCTTTGCTGGTGAAGCCACCCTGAATGAAGCGGTAGGTAAAACTCGTGGTCACTTCTTTGGCGATCAGGCCAAACATATTGCGGGTGTGACCGAGTTTAGCGATCACAGTAAAGATATGGCGTTTGGCGGAAGCCGTGGAAATATCGCGCAATAATCCCTAATTCACACTCTGCTATCAACGGCGAAATGGATTTTGCCGTTGATAGCAAACTTTCAACATCGAAACTGACCTATGCGATATTCTTTTTTATTACCGTTCACCCTCGTAACGGCCTCTTTATCTGCATTCTCTGCCAACCTCGATACCGATCGCGAACAATTATTATGGCAAAAAGATAGGCAGAGTTACCGTGATAAAAGCGCAGCGGCCCCCGATGATAGCCAGCCTATGTTACTTGATGGCATGTCCATCAACCTTAATGGGCAAACTTACTCCCTCAAAAATAATGCCCAAGATCTTGGACAAGCCATTTACCTTGCGATAAATCATCGCCAATTTCAGGACGTGCAACGTTTATTACCACGTTATCAAACTTTATCTGATGCGGATCCATTGTTGGTGCTGTTTGCTAAAGCTGAAGTCGCAAAATCACAAAAAAAGTATGCCCAAGCAATTGATTATTACCAGCAAATACTAGAACGTTCCCCACATTTTTTACGTATTAAATTGGAACTGGCTCGCACCTATTATGAAGATAACCAAAACAGTGAGTCTTTGGCTCTATTTACTAACCTAATTAACGACGAAAATTTAGCGTTACCTGCAAGTGTCCAGCAAACAATTCAACAGTTTATTGCTGCCATTGAAAACCGAACTTCATGGACAGGAAGTTTATCCCTTGGTTATAAATACAATAGTAATATCAACCAAGTACCTGATAAAAATAAAGTGTGGGAAACACCAGGAGGCACATGGAAAATGGCCGACCCTATTTCTGCTTCAGGCTTATCCCTTGATGCTAGCTTGAGTAAAATTGTCCCTATCGCAGGCCATCATTCCCTACAAATCAAAGGTACCGCTTATGGAGACCGCTATCCTCATGAGGGGGAATTTAGTGAAAATACAACTTCATTCGCTACCTTATATCGGTTTAATAATGCCAATAGTACCTTTTCTGTAGGCCCACAACTTGAGCTTAAAACCGTGGACGGGAAACGCCGATACCTTGGCACAGGAGGGCGAATCGACGGCGACTACCAATTTACCCCCCAAGTTATTCTCACCGCATCGGCTGATTACCAACAACTTCATTACCAAAAGCCCTATGACAGCGCAGATGGCAGCCGTTCAAGTTTACATCTCACGGGAATTTATGGCGTAACCGCAGAAACCTCCTTGTTTTTAGGCGCTGATGCAACTCGCGTTAGAACAGAAGTTCGTAGCGATGATTATGATCAGTTAGGCGTTCGCGCAGGCTTTTTCAGCATATTAACCCCTGATATCCATTTATTAGGTTTAGCCACCTATCGGGAAAGCCAGTTCCAAGATTTTAACGCCATGTTGAATGTGAAACGCCACGACCGCGAAGCCATGTATTTTGCACGGCTCAACTTCCCTAACTATTCGCTTTTTACATTTACCCCTTATACCAGTTACCGCTTTCGTGATAACCGCAGTTCGGCTGATGGGATCTACTCCTATCACCAGCATGAAATTTCTGTCGGGGTTGAAACCCGATTTTAAGTGTTATGGCATAGAGAAACTAAAATGTATAAATTCCCATTAAACCCAGTGGCAGCAGCAATCATCGCTACACTTACCTTCCCTGCAACCACCTTTGCAGAAAAGCAAGAACACCTTGGTACGATCACCGTCGAAGATGCAGCAAAAACCATCAAAGAACGAGATAGACAAGGCTACGACGACCAATATGATTCCAAAGGATCTAAAGTTTATTTAGGCAAAGATCTTGTCGAACGCTATAAGGGCACCAGTACCGCCGATGTCTTAAATAGCGCCATTGGTGTCTACAGCGGAGATGCCCGTAATAGTGGCGCGTTAGACCCTAATGTTCGCGGAATTCAAGGGCAAGAGCGCGTGCCCGTCACCGTCGATGGTACCGAGCAATCTTTAACTGTCTGGCGAGGTTATAGTGGGGCGAATAACCGTAACTATGTTGACCCCAATTTAATCAGTAGCATTGAGATTGAGAAAAGTGGTTCTTTAACGGGCGATATTAAAACCTCTGTCGGCGGTGGTATTGCTATCCGTACTCTAGGTATTGATGATGTCGTCGCCCCCGATGAAAAATTTGGTGTGAGTTTAAAATTAGAAACCAGCAGCAATTCCACGAGAGAACGTATCTCACACTTTGCTTATGGCGAAGATTACCGCGATCATCCCGAAATTTATAAAAAAAATAACTATGTTTTCTCAGATCCTGCCGTCAATATCATCCCTAAATCCCGTGGTAATGCGCAGTTTTTTAACTTTAAAGATAACGGAGGACGAATTGCCGTTGGAACACGGCAAGAAAAATTTGATGTCATGGCTGCTTATGCATATCGGCGCCAAGGTAATTATTTTGCGGGTAAAAATGGCGCACACCGTTACAAAGAGTCCGTCCAGCTAAATGAACAACAAACCTTACAACAACAACTTGGGCCAGACCCTTACATGCCCTTTGCTGCAAATATCTATCGTCCCGGTAAAGAGGTCACCAATACCTCAAATGAGTTGGAATCGTACTTAATTAAAACCAATTTGTACCTCACTGAAAACCAAACATTGCACGTTGGTTTTCGCCGTAGTGAAAGTACTTACGGTGAAATTATGCCGTCGCGTATTGGTTTTCAAGAACTTGAGGGCAAACACCTTGTTCCTCAATGGCCTTTAGCGCACTTTACTGTGAATGCCTACAATGCAGAATATGCGTGGCAACCTGATGATAACCCTTGGATTGACTTCAATGCTAACCTCTGGATGACTCACTCCGTTGGCGATACCAATACATCAGGTGGCTACCCTAGAGAGCCGAAAGAACGGGATTGGGGATTTGAAGGTGGCTATGGGCCAGGAAAAGACCCTAAAATTGATGGTTCCTTGATCAATACCGCCGCAACGAACTCGGAAAATGACCGTATTGGCTTTAACTTAAACAATACGATGTCATTAACATCGAACCTTGATTTAACCCTACGGGGATCGATGCTAAAGGAAAAATTAGACTCTAATGACGTGGTTCCCTCACAAACTGCCAGCCCATTTATTGCCCTTCCCCGCAAAGGGCACCGTCAAGAAACCAGTGTCGCTTTTAACTTCAACTACCGCCCAACGAGTTGGTTAGAACTGGATGCCGGTGCAAAATACATTGATGGTTGGACTGAGGATGATTACTTAAAAGAGCAAATGCGAAAGCGTGTTAAAGGCTTCCAAAACCCCGATCAACGCCTAGCCCGAAATATCAACTATAAGCGGATATTAACACAAAGTGAGTATGACCAAGCCATTGCAAAGGGTTATAAACCCTTTGCTGGAGGCTATCGTAACGACCTAATTTTAACCTCTGTACTTGGGTTAGATGATGCTAACTATACCGTTTACATTACCAAGAGAGAAAATGGCTCATCACCTGATGAAAATGGCGTTTTAGACGTTAACTTCCAAACAAAATGGAAATCGGATAGCGATGGCCGCTATACCACAAAAACTAATCCTTTCCACAACGGCACATTTGACTCACAAGCTAGGGCAATTGACCCAGCAACAGGCAAAGAAGTGTTTGTCTATAACGATGCCTATGAGCACCCTGCTGATGAAATAACACGGGAACTAACAGAAGAAGAAAAATGGAAATTTACAGGGAAACAAAAAAGCCATGGCTGGGCGCCGGCTTTTGGTGCCAATATCTACCTCACTGATAACGACCGTATTTATGCACGTTATATCGAGACTATCCGCTTACCTAGCATCTTCGAAAATAGCATTGGTTTTGCAGGGGAAAGTGAAGCTAGAAAAGAAAAAATGACCTTTAAGCCTGAGCGCGGCAAAACTATGGAATTTGGTTACTCTCGTAATCTGCAAGATTTACTCGGCGCTGAGCGTTTTGCGGATGTCAAAATTGGCTATTACCATACGGTCATTGAGAATGCCTTTGACCGTGATGGACGTCTAAATTTCATTCAAGTAAAAGAACATAAAACGGCGGGGATTGAACTTCAAGCTCGTTACGATAATGGTAATGCCTTTATGGATGTTGGCGTGGATTATCGCTTAAAAAATGAAGTTTGTGATGATGCCGAACCCGCCAAATTAGATATCGGTAACCAGTACAACGTCTCCCACTGTACCACTGCGGGTTTCCCGGGAGGATTCTTGCGCACGCAACTTCAACCAAAGTATGCCATTAACTCAAACCTTGGCATGCGTTTTATGGATGAAACACTCGAAGTCGGCACTCGCTTACGTTACACCAGCAGTGTACAAAACAAGGACGAAAAGAAATTAATCCAGCGTTATCCGGGCAAGTATTCGATGGCGAATAACAGCCCCATGCATTGGGCACCTAATTTCACCGCGGATGCCTATGCAAGCTATCAGATTGATAAACACGTCAATGTTGAATTTTTAGTGACCAACCTCACCGACCGCTACTATATTGACCCATTAACTCGCAGCATGATGCCAGCCCCAGGAAGAACTTTCCGCCTAGGACTTAATGCACAATTTTAGCTCTTAACCGCAACTAGCCCTACATAACCGCAGGGCTAGTCGCTTTTAATAATATTTTTTCTCTTACGGCTAAACCTAGCACCTCTCATCGAAAATTTATTAAAGTGCTACCCTATTCTTGCTTTCCAATTAACAAATGTTCAATTTTGAGATCTTGATCAAAAACCCCTATCAATGTAGGTATATTTTAAATTATCAAATTTATTTGAGAAAAATAAGCGAAATCACTACCAGTTAATTATCCCAAAAATAACATTCATTTCAGATTTAAATAAAAATTAAAATGCCAAAGGTTTATAATTGGCACTATTTAAAATTCAATTCCCGCCATTATATAAATAATTTATCGATGGTTGTTTTTTCAAAATAAATAGAAAAATAAGAACAAAATCACATTATTCCGTGAATTAACGGTTTTTTACTAAAATTCAGTGAGTATTCAAAAACACTTATGAAACAACATGTTAAAAAATTAAAATAATTTTGTATATTAATGAAAAACAAGAAGATTTCATAAAAAAATAAATTGAGAATGATTCTCTTTATTTCAATTCATTAATGAATATTAATTTATGACTTTTAACCATGCCTTTTAGGCATGGCTGAGACTTTTTCGGAATATTGTCAGGAAAATAGTTTCATGGATAGTATGAATACGCAAATAATGCTTTTTAATTATAAATATATACGAATTACTCTTAAAAACATTTCCAATGAAAGGTAACACTATGGGTATATTAAAAGATAGTAAGTTGCTTTTGGTTAGCTTACTGATCATTCTTCTTTCGGAAGCAATAGGGCAAATTAAAATCAGTCTTGTGATGGTTTTTCCAATGCTTTATTCCATGTTGATGGGTGGTATTGTCAGTTTTCCAAAATTCAAAATTCTTAATGAACAAAACATGGCGCGTGCTAGCTCAATTATGAGTGTCGCGTTAGTTATCTTAATTGCAAAATTAAGCACCTCTGTTGGTGCATCTTGGGAAAAAATTATTCAAGCAGGTGGTGCGCTGATCCTTCAGGAAGTTGGCCACTTTATCGGGACTATTCTGCTCGGTTTACCACTGGCCATCATGTTAGGCATGGGACGTGAAGCCGTCGGGGCAACTTACTCTATTGGTCGTGAACCAAACATCGCCATCATCGAAGCGAAATACGGTTTAAGCTCACCAGAAGGCCGTGGTGTCATGGCAATGTACATCTGCGGTACGTTATACGGTGCTGTTTGGATGGGGATTATTGCCAGCGTTATTGCTGGACTCGATATTATGAGCCCGCTCGCGTTAGCCATGGGTGCTGGTGTTGGTAGTGGTTCGATGTTAGCCGCGTCTGTTGCACCATTACTGGAACTGTACCCACAACATGCTGCGGATATCCAAGCGTTCTCATCATCCGCAAACTTGATGTCTTCCGTTTTAGGTCTGTACATCTACATTTTCTTCTCCTTACCTTTTGCCTCTTTCTTGTACAACAAACTGAAAAGAAAACGTGCAACGGCATCAGCGGATACAGAATAAGGATACGAAATCATGAAAAAGATGGCAGAAATTGCAATAATCATCGTATTAGTTATCATCTTCACCTCACTGGGTGATGCACTAGGCGGTTCAATCTATGGCCGTGGTAGTTTTGGCGCAGTCTTTAGTGACTCGCTGATTGCGATGGCACTGTTAGGCGGTATGTCATTTGCGGCGTACTTAATCGCACAAATTCCACCATTGGGTAAATTACCAGTTATTTTCTGGGTATCCCTAATTGCTGCGGGTCTGTGTTCACCATTATTCCCTTACGATAAAGAAATGATCGCAATGACAGGCAAAATTTCACTTGCCGTCATCAGTACCACAGTGTTGGCATTCGCGGGTCTTTCACTCGGTAAAGATATCGAAAAATTTAAAGCCATCTCTTGGCGGATCATTCCAGTCTCACTGGCGGTATTCACGGGAACGTTCTTATTCGCTGCACTTATTGGTCAAGTGACTCTTTCATGGAGTGGCGTTATCTAAATAGAGGAAATATTAACCATGACAATGACCAAAGACCAATTGAAAGCCAAAGTTTGCGAAGCTATCGCGTCAAACAAAGACGTTATCAAAAAGCTGGCAGATGATATTTGGGCAGAGCCTGAACTGGGTTACAAAGAAACCAAAACGGCAAAAAAAGTTGAAGCTGCGTTTTCAGCGTTAGGTGTCAACTACCGTAATCAACTGGCCTTGACTGGTGTCAAAGCACGATTGAAAGGTGGTAAAGGGAGCAAGCACAGCATTGCTGTGATTGGTGAACTCGATGCCATCATTTGTGCAGAACACCCAGATGCCGATGACCTGACAGGTGCGGCTCACTGCTGCGGTCACAATGCGCAAATTGCCAATATGATGGCAGTGACAATTGGTCTGGTTAAGTCAGGTGCGATGGAATACCTCGCGGGGGACGTGGTTCCCTTCGCGGTTCCCGCAGAGGAGTATGTCGAACTTGCTTACCGTAATAAATTGATTGAGCAAGGAAAAATCAATTATATCGGTGGCAAGCCCGAGCTCATTTCCCTCGGTGAGTTTGATGATGTGGATATGGCAATGCAAATCCACTTAACCAGTGTTAAGCCTGAGCGCGATACTGGTTTTATCGAGATGTCGACAACTACCAACGGGTTTATTGGCAAACTGATTAACTACAAGGGTAAATCTTCCCATGCCGCAGCTGCGCCACATTTGGGTGTGAACGCACTCAATGCTGCCATGATGGGGATTATGGGGGTGAATGCAATTCGCGAAACCTTCCAAGAAAAAGATTATATCCGTTTCCACCCAATCATTACCCAAGGTGGCGATTTGGTGAATGTCACCCCAAGTGATGTGCGTATGGAAAGTTATGTCAGAGCCTCAAATGTCCCAGCGATGATTGATGCTAATGAAAGAATTACTCGTGCGCTAGTTGCAGGGGCAATGTCTGTTGGTGCAGAAGTGGAAGTAAAAGATTTACCGGGTTACTTGCCACTTTATAACAACGACACACTCAATGACTTACTGCAACACAATGCGCATGACTTAATTGGTGAAGACAATGTTTGGGTTGCTGAACATATGACAGGCAGCACAGATACTGGCGATCTTTCTCATATCATGCCAGTGAGCCACCCGTGGATTGGTGCAATACGTGGTGGATTACATGGTAAAGATTACGTGGTATTTGATGATGATATGGCGTATATCCGCCCAGCTCAAATGATGGCGATGACCATTATTGACCTATTGTTTGATGATGCGGCGGGCGCTGATGCCCTTATGGATAATTACAAGCCACTCATGAGCAAAGAGGAATACCTCGCATTTATTAGCTCCTTTAAAAATTAATTCCCTCCCCTAAATATGCTGTTTTTAGCATCGTATTTAGGGGTGTTTCTTATACACATCCACTAGCCTCCCTTTTTATTTATATTTATCACTGCTTATTTTTAAATATATTTAATCTTATTGAAAATTTTATATTTACCAAACCAATTAATTTATTTCAAATAACGCATTAAAATCATAAACCCTTAACACAAATAACTTTAATGAATATAAAAAAATTAATATTCACCTTTCAGCCTAAAAAATTAACACATTGATTTTTAATCATTTTATGAGAATTAAAATTTACTATTTTTATTTCACCCCCTCACCATCCCTATTCTTCATGAGCCATGAAATACTGATATGATATAAATACGATCCCCGTCACGCATACTTTGCGAATATTAACGTTAAAATCTATCCAACCAATAATAATCAACAATAACCACCACAGATATTTTTCTGATAGTCGGCTTATTTTGAAAATAAAATGCAGTTATGTTACGTCAGTGCGATATCGAATCGAACGCGCTTACATCAGGGACCCTTTTAACAGCATGAAAATTGCTTTCTGTATACGGGAAATAATGTAATGACCAATAAGTACAATATTAGCGAAAAGCTCTTTGCGCTTGAGACATTCAGCAAAAAAACGCGCCAAGACTTACATAAAATTCCTGAGTTATCAGGCCAAGAATTCAAAACATCGCAATACTGCCGCGAGCTGATGCAAAGTTTTGGCTACAACATTCGCCTATTTGAAGGTTATACCGGTTTTACCGCAGATCTCATTATTGACCCTTCGAAGCGTTTAATTGCCTATCGTACTGATATCGATGGCCTTGAAATGCCTGATTTAACCTGCAATGAACACAGCTCTGTTCATGAAGGTTGTGCCCATAACTGTGGTCACGATACCCACATGACAATCGCGCTGACCGCGGCAAAATATCTCAGTGAAAACCGTGATGAACTAACCCATAACGTGCGTTTTATCTTCCAAATGGCGGAAGAAGACATGCGTGTACCCGGTGCCAATAAAATGGTTGAAATGGGCTGCATGGACGGCGTTGATGAGGTTTATGGCTTACACAATGATGCGGCATTTGAAACAGGCAATATCAAGTTTAACGCGGGTGTCATGTCCTCTTATGGCTCCGCTTGGACACTGGATGTACACGGTGTTTCTGCGCACGGTTCAACACCGCATAAAGGGTTGGATGCCATTCGCGAAGCCACGCGTATTATCGATTATATGGATTACATCGTTGCGAAAAAAACCGATCCTTTCAGCCCTGCGGTCTTTGGCTGCGGCATGATCAACGGTGGAACCATTCCAAACGCATTAGCTGATCACGTCCAAGCGCGTGGAACCATTCGCTCAATGGATGAAGAAACCGACAAAATCTTAAAAGCGAGCTTTAAAGAGATTGTTGAGCGCAGTGAAGCGGGCGGTTTTAAAACGACACTTGAATGCAGTGGCTACCCTGCGGTTGTTAACCACCCTCAAGCGGCTAAAGTTATTTATGATGCGGCAGCAGCATTCTTACCCGTTGAAAACATTGAGCCAAATGGTAAGCCAATGACAGGAAGTGAAGACTTCAGTTTTATGGTCAATGCCACAAAAGATAAGCTTGGCGCGATGTACTTTTTAGGCAGCGGTAGCCAAGCGAAAGGGATTAATAACTACTTGCATGCAAACCCTTATTTTGTCGACGATGACTGCCTATTAATTGGCGCTCAGATTTTTATTAATATCGCGACACGTTAAAACGAAAATAATACACACAGCAATCTAAAGCCGAATAACCTAAATTATTCGGCTTTTTTTTTAGAGTTCAGGTAGTGAACGATAGAGCTCGTCTCGCTCGTTTTTATCTGTTGGAACCCACTGTGCGGATTGGTGAATATAATTTAAATCAAGGTGGGGAGCATAACTGGAAATAAAGTCATACATATAGTCTTTCAGGTGCATATGTCGACTGATACACACATGGGTATAGCTCGGCTTCACTAAATTACTGATATCAATGCAGCGTAATGTCTCGCTGTCTTCTTCAGGGTCAAAGGCGACTGTCGAAATAATACCTACCCCTGCCCCGCGCTTCACATAGTATTTAATAATTTCTGTATCAACTGCCGTTAATACGACATTTGGCGTTAATTTATTTTGATAGAAAACTTGGTCCAGCTTTGATTGCCCCGTAAACCCAAATACATAAGTAATGAGCGGGTACTGAGCCAGTTCCTCAATGGTTAATTTTTCACACTGGGCAAGTGGGTGGTCATGCGGAACGATAACGCTGCGCGACCATTGATAGCAAGGCAATGCAAGTAGGTCATCATAAAGGTGCATTGATTCCGTCGCGATAGCAAAATCCACATCGCCATTGTTCACCATTTCCGCTAACTGCGCTGGCGCACCTTGATGAAAATGCAGGGAAATATTGGGGTAACGTGCATTAAAACGCTCAATCACTTTGGGTAATTTATAACGAATTTGTGTATGTGTTGTGGCTATATGCAGGTTTTGTTTAATCGTCGTATCTTCGTGGGACACGATATTTTTGATTTTATCAAACTGCGCCAAAATATCGCACGCCACTTGATGAACTTGTTCTCCAATCGGGCTTAATGAAAGTAAGTTATTATTTTTCCGATTAAATAAAGAAACATTCAGCTCATCTTCCAGTAGTTTAAGCTGCTTACTCACTGTAGGTTGCGAGGTATACATTTTTTCAGCGGCATTGGTGATATTAAAATCACTCCTTACCACCTCAACAAAACTTTTTAGCTGACTAATGTTCATTGCTGATTTATCCAGTTTAAATGGATCAAAATAAGAATTAAAAAGAGATAATTTTTATACAACATGCACCCTGTTGCGCGCAATAATTGTATCACAAAAAATAAGCCCACTAAATTAATGGCTATTCATTAGCCCTTTCTAATGATAAAACTCGCTCAACCTTGGCATAGGTTATGCATTTATTTTGCAATTACCTCTATCCATAGCACTATCCAAGGAGCATCTCATGAAAGACAATAATATCTTTGACTTACGTCTCCCGGCGGAAATGGCTAAAGTCGCAGAGCAAGCAGGCCTTTATAAAGTCAGCAAAAAAAAGGATATTAGCTTTTTTTTGGCGATTATGGCCGGTATCTTTATTTCTATCGCATTTACGTTCTATATCACGGTTACAACAGGCGCGGTTCCCGCGAATTCACTCACTAAATTAGCTGGAGGGCTTTGCTTCTCATTAGGGCTGATTTTAGTCGTGGTATGTGGTGCCGACCTTTTTACCTCAACAGTCCTGACCGTCATGGC
The DNA here is from genome assembly GCF_058245955.1 of Providencia sp. UF-224. Classification (NCBI taxonomy): domain Bacteria; kingdom Pseudomonadati; phylum Pseudomonadota; class Gammaproteobacteria; order Enterobacterales; family Morganellaceae; genus Providencia; species Providencia sp. UF-224. Next base: position 24,506 of record NZ_JBSICC010000013.1, read on the forward strand.
AAAAGCCAGCAATTTAATTACGTATAAGCAATTGATTGGTAATTGGATATTAGTTTATCTTGGCAATTTTGTTGGAGCAATTTTCTTTGTTGCGCTTATCTGGTTTTCAGGGCAGTTGATGAACAGCAATGGGCTGTGGGGGCTAAATGTTTTACAAACAGCCGACCATAAAATGCACCATACGTTTATTGAGGCAGTTTGCCTTGGCACACTGTGTAACTTGATGGTCTGCCTTGCGGTTTGGTTAAGTTACTCTGGTCACTCTTTGACCGACAAAATTGTCGCTTTGACGCTGCCGATCGGCATGTTTGTCGCCAGTGGCTTTGAGCATAGCATCGCCAATATGTTTCTTATTCCCTTAGCCATTGTCATACGCAACTTTGCCCCTGATACATTTTGGGATGCAATCCACAGTTCCGCTGATAGTTTCCCTGCCCTCACTGTCAGTAATTTTATTACTGACAATCTGATCCCCGTGACCATTGGCAATATTATTGGTGGTGGTGTATTGGTCGGTATAACCTACTGGTGGATTTATTTGAAAAATCAAAAAGGTGAACATTAATAAAACTAAAAATAACATCAACACACATTCACTATTTATGGCCGAATTAATACAGAGAGTTAATTTTATATTATGACCCATTAACTCTCTGTTGATTATGCCGTTAGGCCGCCATCAAGCACCAAGGTTTGCCCTGTCAAATATTGGCTGCCATCACCAATTAGAAACTCTACCATTTTAGCAACTTCTTGTGGCTGACCTAAGCGACGTAACGGAATATTTTTGCACATCGACTTTAATTTCGCTTCAGGCATCGCCCGCGTCATATCACTCTCAATCAAGCCAGGCGCAAGGCAATTTACCCGTAAACCAAATCGCCCAACCTCATGCGCTAAAGAGCGAGCCATTCCCATCATCGCCGCCTTACTTGCCGCATAAGCCGTTTGTCCAACATTCCCTTTTAAGCCAGTAACCGATGACATTAATACAATAGAACCCGAATTTGTCATTAACATCGCAGGTACCAATTTTCGATTCCAATTCACAATGGAAATCAAATTATTGTCTAGAACATCTCGCCAAATATCCGCATTCTGGTGAATATGTAATGCATCCCTAGCAATACCCGCGTTATGTATAATGGCTGCAGGGGCGCCAAACTTATCTAATAAAGATTGGGATAACACCTCGACTTGTTCTTCATCTTTACCATCACATTGAAACCCTTTTATCCATCTATTTGGACGTCCATTTTCGAGTGAAGAAAGTGTACTCGCTATGCTTTCGGTACTACGCCCAGTGAAAATAACATTCCAGTTATGTGATAACTCAGCGACTAATGCCTGACCAATTCCCCGGCTTCCACCAGTGACTAACACCCACTTATGGTTTTCCATTTAGGATTCAGACTCCTTATCTACATGTTCACAGAGTTCTTTAATTGAAAGATTTGGGTGTTGAATGAAAAAATCGGCGTCTAACGTAACATTAAAATCACGTTTCACTAGCACCATTAATTCAACATAATCTAAGCTATCAAACTCTAACTGGACTAATGTCAGATCCTCATTGACCTCTTCACTTTCTAAATCTTTTGCATCACAAATCATTTCGCTAATTTTGTTATAAATTGTTTGATATTGGCTCATTTTTTTATCCTTTCACTGTTATCGATTTTACGCATTCACTTTTAAAGTGATTGAATTACTGATTAATTTATTTTCATAACTACCAACAATATTGATGCTCATTAATAGTCCGCTATCTAAATCCCCCATCACTAGTGCTGGTAAAATTTGAATTTTCATCGGTTTAGGTTTACTCATCGGGGACCATTTTTTCAGAAGATCGCTATCAAAAATCACTTCCTGATGTGTTTGTACGATGGGGTAGCGGGAAAAAATATCTTTTAGGGTTGCGCCTTCTGGCAGCCATTTTGAGATACTTTTTTGTTTTAACAATGAATTATCACCAATCAAATATTGAAATAAAATTGCATCCATAAATTGCCATTCATATATCTCCATTGGATAAAGTGGAAAAGATAACTGTAATTTGGCCATATCCTCCGATGAAATATGTCCCCCCCAGTCTGCTACATCCATATTTAAGCCATCAACTGGAGATAATTGACAAGTTAGGCAATTTTGCTGTTCTTCGGTGGATAAAACGGCGACAGAACCCAGTTTATTACGCGCAACTAAATCATAGGATTTATCATTCCATAATGGGCTTCGTAGCCGTACGGCACATTTAATAAACGCTGATTTTGTTCTTTGTTGAGCGTCTTGTGAGTCGTGAAGAAACCGCTCACTCGCAAATTGTTTCGCATCAAGCAATGCCCGCATTCCATGGACACTTAATTGCTCTCCACCTGCTGCTTGCACCCACTTAAGATCAAAGTGAATCGGGTTATAGTCTCCAGAAAATTTAGCCCACCCTGCTGCATCAGCTAATGTGTAATACAGCGCTCTCATTTCGCGCTCTCCAATATCAGCGCCGCATTTGCACCGCCGAAACCAAAGCTGAGATTCAACGCTCTTTCTACTTTTTTGAAACGGTGGTCATTCGGAATATAATCAAGGTCACATTGTGGATCAGAGTTATGAAGATTTGCGGTTGCTGGCATCACGCCATGTTCCATCGCTTGTAAGCAAATAATGGTTTCAAAGCTCCCCGCTGCCGCAATTAAATGCCCGCTATATGATTTCGTGCTGGAGATTGGAATACCGTAAGCGGCTGCCCCTAAGGCTTTTTTAAGCGATTTTGTTTCATTCAAATCATTTAACGCCGTCGAGGTACCATGGGCGTTGATATAATCTAACGAAGCTGGTGCTAGCCCCGCTTGCTGTAACGCCATTTCTATCGTTTTAATACGGGCTATACAGTCTTCGGCGGGTGAAGTAAAATCAAATGCATCTGAATAATTTGCATACCCAGTAATTTCACCCAATATCACCGCCCCTCGTGCAATTGCACTGTCACGCTCTTCTAAGCATACGACCGCTGCACCTTCAGATAATACAAACCCACTGCGATCCGCACTAAATGGGCAACTAGCACGCGTAGGGTCTGTTTTTTCTCGTGTTAAAGCACCTAATACGTCAATATTCCACACAGCGCAATCTGTACGTAATGATTCGCCCGCCCCCGCTAACATCATAGAAGCCCTGCCATTACGGATCACTTCAAACGCATCCCCAATTGCGATAGTCCCTGTAGCACAAGCCGCTATTGTCGTATTTTGATATCCTCGTAAATTCCAAAATTGGCTACATGCTGCCGTTGTGACATTTGGCATTGCATAAAAACAGTTGAATGGGGATGTCACGCCTGTTGCATCAAACTCACTTACCGACATATAGCTTTCGTCTAAACCTGCCCATCCTGTCCCCATAATTGCGCCGCACATAAGAGGGTCATAAAACTCAGATGGCGAGCGCCCAGAAAACGCCATTTCCATAGCTTCACGAGCTGCCCCTAACGTTAGGCGAGTATGCCTTGGTAACCGACGGCGAATTGCGGCAGGTACACCTTTTAAATTGGGTTCATCATCAATTAACCCCAAAAAATGGCTGTGGATATTTTTATCCGTTTTATCGACGTAACGGTACCCTAATTGTTTATCCATGATTGCTTGCCAACATGCCTGCGCAGTTCCGCCAAGGGGAGTGACAGCACCATATCCTGTCACAACAACGCGTTTTAATTGGGTCTTTTGGTTCATGATTGGTTGTCCTCGTGATGAACGCTACCACCACCTTGTGCTAGCCAAAGTTGCAACGTTGCATAAAGATAATCGTATTGGTTCTGCGCTAATGAGTTTTCGATGGATAACAAATCATCCTGCGCATTAAGTAGTGTTTGATAGTCAACAGCGCCAGCGCGATAACGGTTTCCCGTGAGTTTTAATCTTTGCTGGCTAAGGGATAATGACTGCTGTAACTGAGTCCGTATTTCATCCGCAGTAAAACGCGCCTCCATAGCATTATCGATTTCAGCGAGTGCGCTATAAGCTGTGTTTCGAAATGACACTGCCGCATGTTGTACCTGCAAATCTGACTGTTCAATAGTCAGTTTTACGGTATTCCATTGAATAAAGGGGAGTGAGAGGCTGCTGCCAATAACACGAGTAGGATCACTAAACCATTGAGAAAATAGCTGGCTTCCTGCATTAAGCGCACCTTGAAGGGACAGCGTAGGATAGAAACTCAGCTTCTCGGCGTCTGAATTAGCCAGTGTAGAACGCAAACGTGACTCTGCGGCTTGAATATCTGGCCGTTGAGCTAATACCGCTAAAGGCGTCATTCCCTGAATCTCAACTCGCAGGTCACTATTAAGCGAAGATAATTCACTCACATGCTGCTCTGCTGGGCGATTTAACAATAGTGCTAAGGCATTACGTGAATTCTCACGTTCCTTGGTAAGCCGACGCAATTCATTCTTACGGCTAATTATCGTTTGCTCTGATTGCAATAAATCTAATTGGCTTACTTTTCCGGCTAAGTACCAAGACTGAATGAGTTGCTGACTTTTCTGGGCAATTTCCTGGCTTGCCGTTAGGTTCTTGATTTGTTGATTTAATAGCGCAATATTCCAATATAGCTGTGCCGTTGTGTTGATTATCACAAGTGTCGTTGCATGGTAATCTTGCTCGGTGGCAACGGCCTCCCACGCATTTTTTTCACGAATACGAGCCAGCTTTCCCCATAAATCAATTTCATAACTTAATGTTAAGTCTGCGCTATAACTTTCTTGTGGCGAGGTGCCATGGCGAATTGATTTTGTGTTGCTCGCAGATCCCCCTAATGAGAAATCAGGCGCTATATTGGTATTTGCTAAACCTGCCGTATTGCGAGCCTGCTTTAATTTAATTGCAGCTAATGCTAAGTCATTATTATTTTCTAAAACCTGATTAATCAGTTGGGATAACTTGGGATCATTAAAGTTTTCCCACCAACGTCCTGCGGTATTTTTTTGCTTATCAGATGACATAACATCATTCGCACTCGATGAGTGTTGAATTTTATCATCCCATTGATGAGGTAAAATAAGTTCAGGACGTTGGTACTCGGTGCGGGTAAAGCTCCCACATCCACTGAGTAAACAGATAAAAAGCACCACTGAGCCAAAATAAGGCGATTGTATTTTCATTCCCGTGCTAATGCCTCCGTTGGGTTAAGCTTGGCTGCCCTGCGAGCGGGGAAATAACCAAAAACTAAGCCAATTAACGCAGAGAAACCGCAAGCCAATAACACAGGTAACAGTGTGAATACCATGGTAAATTCAGTCGTGACATACGCAAAAATGCCGCCTGCTAACCACGAGCCTATAATCCCAATGAGCCCCCCTAACGAACAGATCATGACAGCTTCAATTAGAAATTGGTTCATGATGTCCGCAGGTCTCGCTCCCACTGAAAGGCGGATGCCTATTTCATGGGTTCGCTCCGTGACTGAAACTAACATAATATTCATAACACCCACCCCCCCGACTAATAAGGAGATGGCTGCAATCGACGTGATCAGTAATGACATAGAATCAGAGGTTTTTTGTAACGCACTAGCAAGTTGGTCATCAGACTGAATAAAAAAGTCTTTTTTTCCATGTTCACGCAGTAAATGCTTTTCGACCTGTATTTCGACTTGTTTAGTGGCTAACGTTTCAGGAAAACGTAATGTGATATATTCAATGGGCTTATCACCGAGAATTCGCTGCTGAAGAGCCGAGTAAGGTGCCCACCCCATAACATATCCGCTGGACATTTTCGGGCCTGGTTTGCGCGCAATCCCAATGATCCGCCAAGGTGAACTGCCAATTTGAACAATTTGGCCTAAAGGCTCTTCATCGGGTGCAAATAAAATATCCCGACTGGCATCATCCAGCACAATAACAGGCTCACTGTCATTCACATCTAACACACTGAATTGATTTCCAGACAACATCTGAATACCTTGAGCAGCAAAGTATTCATCAGAAACACCATTTAACATGATGGAGTAATCGAGCCCTTTATTGACAGCGACTGTCATGCTGCTGACAACAGGCGAAATAGACTCAATCCATGGGAGCTGTTTTAGGCTTTTAATATCATTTAATGATAATGCCCGTTCCATATCTGGCCGCTTTGCCCCCCATCCTGTGCCCGGACGGATTTCAAGCGTTGTGCTGCCTAACTTACCAATTTCATCCATAATGGCACGTCTCGCGCCTTCTCCCACCGCCATTGATGACACTACAGAAGAAATGCCAATAATAATGCCCAACATAGACAAAAAAGCGCGCATCCGGTGCCCTAATAATGCACGCCAAGCCATACGAATAGACTCATAAATACCGCGCCAAAGTGATGCCCGACCATTATCTTTAACAGAAGGAAGATTATGCTGAGCACGTGCTTGCGCTTGTGAGCGGTTTTGATTATCCGCGATAATTTGCCCATCGCTGATTTCGATAATACGTTGAGTTTGCTCAGCAATATTTCTATCGTGGGTCACAATCACCACGGTATGGCCGTCTTGATGAAGTTGATGCAAAATATTCATTAACGCATGGCCACTCGAGCTATCCAAAGCGCCCGTTGGTTCATCCGCTAAAATGACTTGCGCGCCATTAATTAATGCACGACACACACTGACCCGCTGTTGTTGCCCACCAGATAATTGATATGGCTTATGGTTCAAACGAGCTTGTAAACCGAGCTTATCCGCTAAAAGCTGAATTCTGTGCGCTCGCTCATCTTCAGGCATGGCGGTATACAGCGCTGGAATGGCAATGTTTTCTTCAGCGCTGAGATAGGGCATCAAATGATAGCGCTGGAAAATAAACCCAAGGTATTGGCTTCGCAACTCAGCAAGCTGCTCACTGCTCGCCTCATGAACAGGGATACCATTGATAAAAACTTCGCCACGAGACGGTTTATCTAAACAGCCGATAATATTCATCAACGTTGATTTACCAGAGCCGGAAGCGCCAATAATGGCAACCATTTCCCCTTGGTTTATCGATAGTGATATATCATTCAACACAGGAATAATTTGTGTTCCAGCCGAAAACTCACGATAAACATGATGAAGCTCAATAAGAGGACGAGATGAAGATAACGTTGGTGTTATTATCGTCATGATTAACTCGCTATTTTCTCTTGCTGAACAACAACCTGCTCACCTTCAGCGATACCCTCCAGAATCTCAACAAAATGGCGATCATTAATGCCTACCTTGACGGTTCGAGCTTCTGTAACTTCATTTTTGATAACAATGACTTCATATTGATTAAGGCCCAGAGAACGGCCTAACGCACTGACAGGTAAACGCAACGCGTTTTTAGCTTGGGCAACTCGAATAAAAACCTGTGCCGTCATCGAGGTTTTTAATGCGCGATCAGTGTTATCAACCTCAAATGTTCCATTGTAATAAATCGCGCTATTTTGCTGCCCAGCCGAATTATTATTACGCTCATCAAGGGCTTCAGGCGGGATAGGTTGCACGTAACCCATGGTGCTTTCGTATTGTTTTTCAGGATTTGCAATTACATAGAATGTTAGTGGCTGATCAGGTTGAATTTTTTGAATATCTGCCTCTGAAATGCGGGTCTGCACTTGCATCTTATCTAAATTAGCCAGCACTAATATCGTAGGTGCCGTTTGTGAAGAAACGATAGTTTGCCCCTCATTTGCAACAATGCCCAATACTTCACCACTAATTGGGGCCACAATGCGGGTAAAGTTCAAGTTAGCTTGAGCCGTTTGCACATCCATTTCTGATTGTGTGATTAATGCTTCATTAACGCTAACTTGCTGTAATTGCGCTTCATATTGTGCTTGTGCTTGCTCATATTCACTGCGAATACCCGAACCGTCGCGCTGCATGATTATCTGGCGTTGATAGGCTTTAATGTATTGAATGAGTGTTGCTTCTGCTGCACGCTTTTGTGCTTGTGCGCTCAATAAGCGTGCCGTCGCATTTTTAAGCTCAGACTGCTGAATTGTCGGGTCTATTTCAGCTAATAATTGTCCTTTACTGACCCTATCGCCTTGCTTTACAAATAATTCTCTAATTTGTCCATTAACCTGAGCACCCACATTCACTTGAACAGACGGCTTTAACGTACCAGTCACCATGACCACTTTTTCAATATCACCCCGATCAACCGAAAGAATAACTCGATTTTGTGCGCTTTCTGTCGGTGCTTGCCACACAAGACTCGTCAACACAATGACAAGCAACAACGCGATAAGGCCAATCCAAACACGAGTTCGCAAAAATAAATGTAAAACTGTCGGTTTCACGCGAGGAGACGTCATAATCAAAACTCTCCTGCGCTGGCAAGCAAAGGCGTTGTAGGCTGAGGTGCATCATCACGATTACCACCATCGTTTCTGATTAGTCCTTTTTTATGTAATTCCCCCCCAGCAATTCGATAAGTTGAATCAAATCTTGCCGTGATTTCCTCACTGTGCGTCACAACAATCAGGGTTTTCCCTGTTTTTAGGCAATGTTCCTGAATTGTTTCTATAACGATTTTTGCTGTTTCTTCATCTAAGTTTGCGGTAGGTTCATCCAGTAAAAGAATTGGCCGAGAACTGTAAAGTGAACGAGCTAGCAACAAACGTTGACGTTGCCCAAGAGAAAGTGCGGAGTGGCTTTCCCTAATCAACGCATTTAAACCACCTGGCAACTGACTCACCACTGAGCCTAACGCCAATTTATTGAGTAAGTTTTCGATTGTTTTTCGATCTTTTTCGCGGAAGTTAGGGTCAAACAACGTGATGTTATCTAACACAGTTGCATTGAATAAAATATCCTCTTGGCTTTGTAAGCAAACAAGTTGCGTAAGCTGCTGTACGCTTACAACCTCTTCATTTGACAAACATTTTCCTTGCTGAGCACTAAATAGCCCTGCAATAATTCTTAACAAGGTACTTTTACCTGCCCCAGATTCACCCACAATGGCGACTTGAGCACCTGACGGCAAATCTAGCGAGATATCATTTAATATTGGCTTCGATGGGTCATAGCTAAAATGAATATTTTCGAATCTAAGGTTCGGGGCTCTACCTGCTGGTGATATTTTTTGAGGTGAGACCGTGCTTTCCTCGCTTTTTTGAGGAAATAAAGAGTGAGCGCGTGTATCAATAATATGCAGCTGAGATTTGTGGATAATCGCATAAAAAATTCGAGTAACATAGGTAGTGAAAATTTGACGCAAAAAGCTATAAGCAAAAAAATCGCCTAAGGAAATCAGATCATTAGCAACCATCGGTAGTACAACCAACATAAAAATAACCATTTCGAGGCTACCTGTTAGCTGGTAAATACCATCTTTAATTTGCTGGTACACATTTCGACGCTGCATACAGGTAAATAATTCACGGCTTAGCCACGCAAATTGCGCCTTACGTTGATTCTCTATTCCTGCTGTTTTTATGGTCAGAATGCCTTGTAAGGTTTCCATAAAAAAGTCATTAAGCTCAGCGGCTTTAAGCTGTAATTGCTGAGTGTACCAACGGTCGCGGATTATTGCCCACACGCTAATGAGCCCCATCACTGTCACCCCTGCCGCTGAAATAACGGCAAGGACAGGCGCTATCCAAAACATCACACCCAATGCAATGGCACAAATAATCCAATCGGTTCGAAGCCCATTATCAAGCTCAATTTTCTCAGTTAACGCGCCCTGCCAAGCAACAAAACGACTAAAAATATCCCCTGGTGCGCGTTTTTCAAAAAATCGTAAAGGGTTACTCATTAACCGCGAAAAACCCACACCACTGTTAATTAACACAAAGTGTTTAACAAACCGCTCGCTTATCATGCGAACACCTAGCGCAAGTAGCGTGGCAACAACAAACGCGACAATAAACCAACCATAAGGAAACACGGCATTTTTAGCATCTGAAAAGGCTTGGTTGATGGCATTACTCACCATCGCAGGCATTAAAAATAGTGTCAGCGAAACGAGGAAAACAAAGGTCATTAACCAATAAATGCCTCGCACCTTAGCGGTTTCTTTCAAGCTCATCGCATGAGGTACTTTCTGTGTGGAGGCCTTATTTGTACTGTGTCCGGAGGAAAGTGATTCGACTTTTTCCAATGCCGTATCCGGCTCTAAAATCAGCGCATAACCGCTAATTTCGGCTTTTAGTGCAGAAAATGGCAACCACTGCTGCCCTATCGCAGGGTTCATTACACAAACATTGTTTCCCTTACGATAAGCAAGTACGACAAAATGATTTGCGCCATAATGTAAAATCGCAGGAAGCGGCAAACTATTTAATTCATCATGTTCAAATAAGACAGGTGTAGTTGAGATGCCATAGTTTGCTAAAATTGAGGAAAGATCGATCAATGAAGTTCCATGATCGGATGCAGGGTGAACTTCCCTCAATGCATTAAGAGAAAGTGAAAGGCCTTGAGTTTGAGCCAACATCGCAATGCATGCCAAACCGCATTCATTCGTTTCTTCTTGAGCGACAAAATTTGGAATAGTATTTTTCATTATTATTAGTGACTAATAAAATAAAGTGAATGGCTATGCCATAAAAGCCAGTCATTAGGATATTCGCGAATTGAATTTTCGATAATAACGGGCATTTTTGCTGCAACATCTTTTGCAGCAACAGGTGGATGTACCTTGATTTTTAAGCCGTTCTGATAATACAGATGATAAAAAACGACCTGCGCTGAAATCGCATTAGATAAACGTACAACCCCATTATGTAATTTCGCTGCACGACCAAATAACTGGCACGATAATTTACTCGACATCCCTTCTTCAGTTTGAATGGTGTAATCTGGCGTGATATCTGGAAATACAATCATATTTTTCTGGCCCGTCGCAGTTTCTGCCATTAAAGTCATTAATTGAGTCGCTAATGACTTATTGTCTTGATGAATTGAGCAATACGATAAATTCACCTGGCCTAATTCACGGGCAGAGGCATTGTATTTTTGTTGCTCCGCACTGGATGAAACTACGACCGTAGCGTTGCCTGGAGTAACCCCAGCGCCGACTACCGTAGCCAGAACATCAGAAACCATATGTAATGGCGCCAAAACAATCGGTTTTTTTTGCTGATGCAAAGGTGCGACAACACTATCAAGGGCAAGAATACAAGCTTGTAATTGCGCCATAATTTGGCGATTTTGCCCCCATGTTGCGGCTTCTTCCAAAATAAAGCGCTGTACTGCTATCCATCTCGCATCGACGTTGCCATTCGTCTCCACTAAACTGCGGTAATTTTGCGTTGCAACCTTGTTTTGATTACGGTACTTGCGACCGAATACTCCGATTCGGCAACCTAATTTAGCCATTAGCAAAACAGGGGCAATATAACCGCGACGCAAAAGAAAGCGAAAAGAGGAGATCCCATGGTGGCTGAGATTTTTATATCCTTTTGTAAACGGTATTAAGCAGCTTTTAGCACTGAACACCGTCCAAACAATTAGAAACCGGATCACTGTGACGCCTTATTGCTTTTTTCCATTAATTCCAACATATAAGCTGAAAATTCAGGGAAATCACGATCCTGGTAAACCACATATCGTTTATTAATAATAAATGCGGGGGTACCTGTGATTTGGTAATACTGGGTAATATCAGCCATATATTTAATACGTTCTTTAACTGCGCTGGATTGGCTAACTTCAAAGTATTTAACTGGGTCAATATCGTGCTGCTTTAACCATGCATCTAAAATATCTTTCTTGGTTAAGTCCAATTTCTCATTAATGACTGAGTTATACAGTTCCTGGCGCAATTTAGCTTCTACACCCATTTCGTCAAGAGTCGCAAAAATAGGCGCGTATGCCGCAAGCCCTAAGTTATTATCCATTGCTAAATGAATGGCTTTAAACGTAATACCTTCTGGGAGCGCTGTTTCAAACTTAATCATATTTTCATGGGTTAGTGCACAATAATGGCAACCATAAGAAAATATTTCTATGATGCTATTATCTTGCTTTATTGGGCTTGATAAAACTTGTGCGTTAGTAAACTCAACAAAAGAAGAGTCATCTAAATTATTATTAGAAAATGTATTAAAAATAAAAATATGGTAGAACAAAACCGTCATGAGTGAAGAAATCACAGCAACTAATACTGTGTAAATTGTAATGGTTATTGGTTTAAAGTTCATTTTCATAACAGTTATTCCAATTTAAGGTAATAATATACATGGGGATCCATCCCCATGTATTAATTAAAAATAGCTAAATCAAATATTATGGTTTAACTGTGCCTGAACAGTTAGCTGCATCAACATTTTTTGCTTTGTACGTTTTATTACCATGCTTGTCAGTACAAGTTGTAATTAATTTACAAGAAGATACACCGCCAACAATGATACTTTCATAAGAATCAGTACAAACTTGTTTAGTTCCACCAACTACAGCAGCAGCTTCGATAGCATTTAATGTTTTCATATTATTTCCTTTTAAGATAAATATTAATTAATAAAACACATATCTATTGGTAATAGATTACCAACAAATTCTTTAGAATTTTTTATTTTTAGAAAAAAGAACAATAATAACCAACTAAAAATTCAATTGATTTAATCTTTCATTTTCGCCAAACAAATAACTCGCCTTATATCTAACTTCTCTTGCTTTATCCTTTTCCCCTAGCTCATTTAGAACTAGAATCCAAGAAACATAAATATTAATATCAGGAGATGAACTTGATGTTTTCATTGCCCAATCATTAAATAAATTAAGGTACTTAACATCCTGTGTTTCGTTATAGTGTAATAAATAGCCCATATTCAAATCAAACAGGTAACGGTCATATATCAATAAATAGTTAAAATTATGATAAGCTGGCTTTTCTATTGATAATAACGTTTGCTGCCCAGTTTTTTCTATATAGGTTAAATATTGTTGCGCTTGAAATGTCATGAATAACAAAACGACTGACAAAGCTGAGCAAAATATAACAGTTCCTTTTGAAAAGTAACTCACCATATTATTTAGTTTATATTCTTTATTTGGTGAATCAGCACATCGTAATAATAATATTAAAACTATTCCATGAGGCATTGATAACCACAATGGAAACTCTGTCATCATATGAAATACTATCGGTAAAGCTACTACACAATAAATATAATTTTCATTTTTATTTTTAAATGTAGATAGCAGTAAAACTACACCACCAATAATAACTAAAACTGTCGCAACAAGCCCAACAAAGCCACCCTCTACCATCCAACGTAATATTTCATTATGTGGATGAGACATTATTCTTTCATTAGTTTCTAGTAAACTACCACCAAATCGTTCTAAAAATACTGACTCAAAACTTCCTACGCCCCATCCCAACAATGGTTTTTCACTAAAAAGATATAAACTGTGTTGCCATAAAACCCATCGAATACGAGATGTATTTAATTTACTTTCAGTTGCATCTATTATATTAAGGCCATTTTTTATTCCATAACCAATAATTAAACCAAGAATAACAAATGCAAAAACAAATAAAACATTCTTACGATAATACTTTGCAAATAAATAAAAAACAATAAAAATAAAAAATAAATTTAAATAACCTGTTAATGATTGAGATAAAGGTAAAGTTGCACTCATCAAAACCAAAGCAGCAGTAATAAAGCCTACTAAAGGCCATTTAATATTCTTTATTTTAATCAATAAACCCACTGCACTTGCAATTCCCACACAAGTGAAGCTAGAAAAAACATTAACCTGTTGAAATACTCCATAAGGCCTATCTCCATTTAAAGGGGGATAAGGCAGTCCTATTACTGGCAATAGATTAAAAACTTGAAGCATTGCCAATATACTTTCTATAGTAGCAGCAATAAGTATTCCACAAAGTATAATTTCACGGCCTATGCTTGAAATATTAAACTGAATTAAACCCTGGTAAAATATTAATATCCCTAATATCCAATATGCTGTTAAGTAAGCATTGTAACGATAATTATCAGGCGAAAAAAAGCATAATGCCATTAAGATTATTAATCCTAATGATATAAAATTACTTGCTATCGAATAGGTTATACCCTTTTTTTTTATCTGCAAAAAAGAAGCTAACAGCACAAACAATGCCAGAAAAAAAGCACTAATAATATTTAATGGTAATGAAAACCCAGCACCACCTAAATTAGGAAAATAGACATGAAGTATTATACCAAAAAAAATAACCACACAACCTAACACTACCCATTCGGGCTGCTGATATAAATATTGTTTTTCTCTGTTTTCTGTCACACTCATCGTATTGCTTTTACTTATTATTGATAATTTAATGTGTAATATGCTGTACTGTAAAACTGTCCGTATGTAATAGTTTGATTACTTCGGGCCTCTGGTTCAGCTTCAACATAAGCTTTAAATTGAAGTTCTGTATTATTATCATTCAAATTTTGTACCAATGATGGAACATTTAACTCTATCGGTGTTTCATTTAAATTTAATAGCCCAATCCCGATCCCACTCGCTTCACTTTTGTCATTAATCGCTAAATGATCAGGGAGATTGATATTTTCTATTCCATTAAATGTTACTGTTACTGCGTTAAATACAGATGTATTACAGTTTGTTAAATGAATCGAAAATAATAAGGGCTTTGATTTACCTGTTGAATAAAGCTCCTTTACTGAAACCTGTTTAAAATCTACAGGCACCTTTTCGCTGCCTGGTGCTATTTGGCAAGGTGTAACCACCACATTACCCCTAAAGGAATAACTCCCCATATTAGAATGAGTAATATCTGCAATCGCCTGATTTGAACCAAATAAAAAAAGGCAACATACGGATAAATAAATTGTGTTTAATATTTGATTATTATTTTGCATTGTTAACCTCATTGAAATTCAGCGAGGATCGTACCTGTCGCTGTAAATTCACCGTCATCCACTGTGCTACCTGGTGCTGCAATTGGTGCCGCAGTTAAATTCCAAGTACCTTGGTTGTTATAGAATTTAGGCATAGTGTAGGCTTGATTAGGTTTAATTAATGCTCCCGTCAGGTTCTCTTTAACAACAATGCCAAGGTTTGTTCGCTTCACACCATTTTTTAATGTTCCATAATAATCCGTATTAAAATCGGCTTGGCCTGAAGCCCCTGGAAGTAAAGACAGCTTGATGTTCAAATCCCCCGTAGTAAAGCTTCCGCCTCTACATTTCACTGGAATATCAAAAGATTCTGCATAATTAATTCCATTTAATTGTTCACTCGTGTTTGCAACATCTTTAAAGTTAATATTAATTGGATTTCCATCATTTATCGTACATTCATCAGCAACAGTGATAATCCCAGCCGCCAGTACAACACGTGTTGAGGGAATTGGTGGGTAAGATGTTAATCCGTTAGTTGCGGTTCCTTTTTTTGCAAATACTTGAACGAGTTCAGCTTGATTGATGGTGATCCCATTAATAATCGGTTTCTTTAACCTAAATGTTATTGTTCCGCTAGAGCCTGTTCGAAGCGTTGTTGCATATGGGCGGCTATTTGTAACCGTCGGACGACACTCCATGGGGTCAGAGCCACCATTCCATAAGTTCGGTGCAGGAACAGCGACTTTTCTAGGCTGTGTTCCACCGAGTTGGATTTCAACTTTTACATCGAAATACTCATTTAAAGTCAGATAACCCGGATTTTGCATTGATTTGGGTATGGTTGACATTAAATCAAAGGTCATCCCAGAATCGGGATTGTTATTACCGGGCCCGCCAGGCTGCATGTAAGTTTGGCAATAAATATTAAAATAAGGCCAATCTGTAACATTAAAATCAAATACTGTCTCCGCGTCTTTCTCATTTATCAGAAGTTGGTTATTCATTCGTGCCTCAAATGTATAGGTTCCACCATCGGGTATTACAGACCCATGTGGATATGCCAATACAGATTGAGGTAACAATGCCGCAGTTATTAAACCACTCGCAATCGCTATATCTTTTAATCTTTTATTGTTGGATATAGACATTGTTATAAATACTCCAGTTTTAACCTAACTAATCCGCTAAAATTACCTGCTGAAACAACTTGGCTTGTCGCTTCTAAAGATGCGTTTAAGGTTATATTATTGTCCCCGGGTTTAATTACCCATGAACCTTTAGGTTGGTTAAGCATTAAATTCTCATGGTCTTGGCTAAAGATGCGCAAACCAGCGCCCTTAGCTCCACCACTAATTCGTACTAAATCTGGGTTATAAAAATCCGAGTCTCCCGCAATGCTCAACGAAACCGCACTCTCACCTGTTAGGTAATAACGCTGACCATTTTGCGTTGCTTCCCCTGCCGAATTTACAAAAGATTTAGATGCACCACGCTGGCAATCCTTAAGTCTTACGCTAAAAGTCACGGGTGTACTTCTATCGCCAATGCGATGAAATGACCGTGCACTTACTTCGCCTAAATCAACATATTGTTCCTGTGTATTTAATTCGAGAACACAAGGTGATGCATATACACTCCCTTGAAAATGCACAGTACTGTGTACATCCAGTAAGGTTTGGCGCGAAGTTTTATCATCAGCCATTTCTGCAAATACAGAAAAACTTCCTAACCCAAGTAACATAAACCCTAAGTATTTAATTTTCATGCGAATACTCCTAGCGTGGTTGTTGCTCCGGTGGTAGTGCTTTACAGATATTTCCATTACAACTGTATTTCAGTTCTGGATGGCCGCCGTAATCATTCACATACATCATGGTAAAACTGTCGCCTGCGCCATTGACCTTAATATCTAAGTGAGATTTAGGCGCAACCATTACCCCTGGAAAATCTGTCAGTTTCTTTCCGCCCTCAGTAACCAATTTATTATTCAAGCTAATAATGGTGACAAAATAAGGTGTTGGATTTTCAGCACGCCAGTTATTTCCTTGCTTATGAAATGTCACTTGATCTTGCCAAACTGCACTTTTTGATGTGGGAATAATTGCCGTTGGTCGATAAAATAATTTGATACGCGATTGCATCGCCAATTGTAAGACATTTGGTTTATCTGGCTTTGGTGGTACTTCTCTCACATTTAAATAAAATAAACTTTCGCGATCTTGAGGAAGTTTATCTATTTCTGCTGTTTTTGAGACTCGGGCGACACCTTTTTGTCCACCATTAATTCTCTGTAATGGAGGCAATACAACTAATGGAGATGTAATTTTCTTCCCATTTGCATCTTCAACCCAAGACTGCGCTAAAAAGGGAATACTTGAACTGGTGTTTGATAAATTAGCACTCGAAGAGGTTTCTGCACCGGTAATAATCAACCGTGTTCTATCTAGTGATATTCCTGCATATGATTGGCTTACTCCAACCATAGCCACCAATAAACCACCCACCCATTTTTTTATACAAATCGCCATTTTTTATACCTTATTTAAAAACTTGTTCTGATTGTCATTTCATTATTGGCAAGGCAGCAAAACTGACATACCTGGATTAATTTTTTCAGGCAATTGAATTTTACATTGCGCTTTTCCACCCCAAGAGACCGTTAATATTTCTTTAGGATTTACAGCCATCAAATATGCCAATCCATCTTCCATCAGCATTGCAACATTAATGCCATCAGCATTAGTCACATCCGCACCAAAAGGTGGCACCGTATTATTAAAGCGAATTGTGGCAATTATTTTTTCACCTTGAGCTACGGCAAATCGTTGATAACCAATCGCTCCTTCCGTCAGTGTTGAAGTTGCAATCGCTTTGTTGGTGTCTACATCGCTATTTAACTTATCCACATCAATACGCGTATCGAAGCTGTAATAACTCACAATATCTGGTACCACTGAAATTCCTGCCCAGTTTGTTCGTGTCTTCTCATGGTTAAATGGCACACCACTGATCCCATTTGTGTCCACCATGATCCGCGCAGTGTCTGTTGTCGCGCTACTGTTGTGTAGTGCAGCACCATAAGCCGTTGCGGTGAACCCTCCCCGCAATGTCCCATTAATGGATGCAGTTTGCCTTTCTTGATAGCTGACATTAGTATTCACCTCAGCAAGCTGAGTGCGTTTTTGGTAATAGCCATCAAACTGTACGCGGTCATCACTACTACGCCCGGCTCTTACTCGCCATAAGTTATTGAAATCTCTATTATCACTATACGACAACATATGACTTGTTTTACTTCCGCTATTTTGTAAGTCGTACCCTGCCCAACGGCTATCACCAACAGGTACTGACACGGAAAGAGACACACTGTCGTCACGCCTTCCCCGATAATCAGAACGATAAGCAGCAATATTTGTTGATACACCGTCTATGCCAAATAACCGAAATGATCGACCGACAGACAAGCCATATCTATCTTGAGAGGTTTGATCCCAGAAAGTTTGATGGGTATAAGTTAAAAAGAGTGTTGTTCGCCAATCAGGCTCATCCGCCCAAAACGTTTTGTTAGCCGTAATGGTATACATCTCTTTTTGGCGTCCAAAGCCTAGATATCGGTTTTCACGCTCATCTAAATACTGTGAGAGGGTACGGAATTTATCTTGAGAAAAGCGATAGCCAGCAAATGTGATCGTACTATTAATTTCATCAAAAGATTTTGAATAACTCAGACGAAATGAAGACCCTGTTTCTGTATTTTCACCAGGAATGCGACTAACCGATTGTGTTACATCCGCAGACAAAGCCCCGAATGCTGACAAGTCACGTCCTAATCCTGCTGAAAGTGCGGTATAATCCCTCCCAGCAAACAAGATCCCACCAATTAGCGACCAGTTATTACTTAGTCCCCAAGAAAAATCCCCTGTCGCAAACATAGGCCCTTCCGGCTTATGGTTGAATCGAGATGGCTTACCAACTGAAGCGTTATATCGGACATAACCTGGGCGAGTTAAATAAGGAATATTGGCTGTATCAACTTGAAAAGTAGATACATCACCATCATCACCTTCAACTCTAACATCCAAGGTTCCTCGAACTGAGCTTTGCAAATCTTGAATACTAAATGGCCCAGCAGGTACTGTCGTTTCATAAACAACACGCCCAGCTTGGGTTACTATGACCTTTGAGTTACTTTTGGCAATACCATTAATTTGTGGCGCATAGCCTCGTAAATTTGGTGGTAACATGCGCTCGTCACTACTCAAATTAAGACCTGTATATCGAATAGTGTCGAAAATTTGGGAGTTTAGATAAATTTCTCCTAGCGTTAATTTAGCCGCCATATGAATTAAAGGGCGATATGCATAAAACTGATTCCAATCGAATTTTCTATCACCACGTTCGTTGTAATTTGCTTGGTAATCAGCTCTAAACCGCCATGCACCTAAATTAAATCCAGTTTGACCATAAGCAGATAAAGAATGTCTATTTGTGTGCCTGACTAAAGAGCGTGAAATCGAACCATTCAGGTTATAATCGAACAATAAACCTGAAACACCTGTATCCCAACGCTCAGGCGGAACCCAGCTTGGATCTGAATACTTCATCCATGCTTGAGGCATTGTGATATCAAGCTTACCTTCGAAGTTATTAATTTTGACACCCGATATAGGTAAAATATTCGAGCATTCTGGTGAAATCACCTGAATTTTCTTTAATGCATCTTCTTTGAGTGCCAGCATCTCAACTTGTGCCGGCGTAAAACACACGAGGGTTTTCTCGCTATCCTGAGGGTCAATAATATAGGTGACTTTTTGCTGCGATAATGACTGTCCATTAATATAAACATCTAACAGGTAGGTGCCAGGAAATACAAAGTTGTCTTTAGAAAAGCGAGTTAAGTCAATATTATTACGATCCCCGACATCCAATACATCAGTATTAAACTCAACAATATCGCTTGCTAGCATATTTGGTGAATAGCAAAGCATTGCAATATATATTGCAAAAATCTTTTTTGTATTTCCGCTAAAAATAATCATTGTAATTTACTCTGTATTCACTAGCCATTCAAAAAACAATCCGATTTCCAATGAAATCGCAAATCCATTTTTTCTTTAAAAATAATCCATTCTAAATCTTAAAACCCCAGTGAACTCACCTGCTTTAATATATTTCTGATAAGCAACTAATGTAGCGGTAAATTCCAAACTACTACGCCCCTCAAGCAAAGTATAATCAGGCAGCTTTGTATTCAACTTTAGAATCTCACCATGAGAATTTTTTAATTGAATACCAAAACCTTCTGAATCACCATTAACTTGAAGTAATTGACCACGATCAACCGTGCTTCCCATCATCGTTATTTGCGCTCTTGATGCACTACCTTTATCTTCGGAAGGAAGCGTACAACCGACTAGCTTTATATTAAAATTTTTACTCAAAAGTAAATTAGCATCAGGCGTAATTTCACGTGCACTCACTTCACCGAAATTAATCCAAAGCTCTCGGCTATCGGGATCGATATTACAAGAAGCCTCAATTAATTCACCTTGCATAACAATATCACCGGGGGTGTTATTTACAACGCCTCCCCAGCTTAATAAGGGCCATAATAAACTAGAGCTTAATACTATTTTTTTAACTCGAATTATCATGGGTAACACCGCTTTAATTATATTTTTAGGTTCAGTATTGCGGAGTATTTAATACTCCGCATACAATCACTAAATTAGTTCCAAATTATTGGTAATCGATTTGGAAGTTAATTGTAGAATCGAAGTTACCTGGAGTAACAGCATTGGATGCGTTATCAGATTTCAGGTATGCAACAAATGGGATTGTTGTTTTACCATTAGTTAAGTTAACCGCTGTAGAAGCTTGACCCCATACAACATCTTGATTTCCATTATCTCTTAAACCAATACCTGCACCGCTTGCAGTTCCTGAAGTAAATGCAGCTAATGCGCTATCATTCGGATTTACTGTAGATGGCGTGTAAGTAACCGTTGCAGTTTGAGCTACTGTAGTATCACAACCTTGCAGAACGATATCTTTTTTAACATTACCTGCACGCTCACCATTTTTTAAATTTGATACAGGAATTTGGTAAAAATTAACTTTAACAGGGCTTGACTCTTCGCTTAAACCACAAGCAGAGTTAACTAGCTCACCTGTAATTTCAATTGTACCGTTAGTTGGGGTACCTGTATAAGCGGCCATAGCTGCAAATGAAGCAAAACCTGATGCTAATACTGCGCCGACTACAAATTTATTCAATTTCATATTAGTTAATCCTATATAATATATTTTTTGCACATAGTTGTTCATAACAACTTTAGATAAAAATAATCATTATTTAATCAAATAATATAATGATTATTCTTAATAAAGTTATCATTTAAAATCTTGGTTTTGTTTTTTAATTTTATCTATTAAAGGCAACCATATCCTTGTTTTAAATTTACGTTTTATTCTTAACGCCACATTTTCTTTGTGTCTTTTTCCAAAATTGAATAATAATTAGATTCATTTCTTATTATGGTTTGCAGGCGTTCATTATCATGCTTATCGATTACATGATTAAAAAAGTCTCGCCATGTCTTATTAAATAATGTTAATATAGTGTCCATCATTTCAAATGTTAGTTTAGTTCTCCCTGTCTCATATCGAGATATTTGTTGTTGACTCACATTTAACTTTTTTGCAAGTTCACGTCCTGTAAGGTTCTGTTCTTTTCTTATCCCTCGCAAATACTGTCCTATTTCTATATTTATTCCATTAGAAAAATAAGTCATTTAATTTAACCTTTTTTTTGAGTAATACATTTTAGGGAGTCTGTTAAATTTCGAATGATTATATGTCTGAATATTTTTTTTGTATAATTGATAGTGCGAATTGATTTTTATTAAAAAAACTCACCACCCTATTAAAATTAAAAACTGTTACAGTGAAATGACGCTTAAATTAAATAACTCTTTATTTACAATGAGATACATTTAAATATGGTAGAAACACTTAGTGTGATATTTACAATTAGATACATTTAAAAATATTAGCATATACTTTTAACTCATCTTATGTTTTTTCAGCTCAAAATTTAATCAAAAAAAACAGTATATAGACATTTAAATACCCGAATTTTGAGTTAAACTTATTTCTTATTTTTTTTTAAGACTTATCTTAGCCTTTAAATAGATAAAACGCTTAGCTAGCTGAAGAGTATTTTTGGGACTATCGTTATGTTTTTAAACATCATAGTGAGCGGGTTGGGCTGCTTGGTAGGAAATAGAAACTCGTAATCAAAAATTACCTTCATTAATAAACGCGTTTCTAGTGAGTTAAGTTTGCTGAGCTATATGCATAGTGCACGCACTGCCCTTCTTCAAAAAATGAAAAGTAAAGGTCAATCCAGTCCTTCCCACAAATATTGTTTAAGTTTTATCTTATCGTTAGAATCGAACACAATCCCTTCACTTACCAATGCTTTTTTATGTCGAACATAGCTCTCCCCTTTCACAGACAGTTTCCCTTGCCCATTAATAATACGATGGCATGGCAAAGTACTCCCTTCTGGGATCGTGCGAATAACTTGGCATACTTGGCGTACATAAGTGGAGTAACCCGCCATTTTAGCGAGAGTACCGTAAGTCACCACTCGACCTTCAGGGATACTACCGATTAAGTGATAAATTATGTCTTGGAAAGAGGGAGCGTTATTCATATAAAGTTATTTATATTCAGTATGTTAATTTGTTTGGCAACGTATTAAGTAGGTCTGTATTTAATATAGAAGGTCCATAATACGTCTAAAGTCAGAGCAGGCAATGGAATATATTATCACTCTAAATCGCCTTCACAACCACCATCCTGTGATTTTTAATTGTTAAACACGCCTAAGTTTCTTTAATATAAAACTAAATTGAGGCCACTATACGAATTTCATGAAGATACTCTTAATCGAAGATCATATAAAAACCCAACATTGGGTTAAAAATGGCTTAGAAGAAGCCGGTTTTCTTGTGGATACCGCCAAAGATGGCCGTGATGGTCTCTATTTTGCCTTAGAGAATAACTACCAGTTAGTTATTCTCGATATTATGCTCCCAGGCATGGATGGCTGGGATATTTTGAAAATTTTAAGGACATCTAAAAATATTCCTGTGATTTGCCTCACCGCTCGCGATGCAGTAGACGACCGAATTAAAGGATTAGAGCTTGGTGCAAATGACTATCTCGTTAAACCATTTTCATTCTCAGAATTACTCGCTCGGGTTAAAAATCTCTTAAAAGTTCATCAAGCCACATCAACAAATATGACGATCGCAGATTTAAAAATAGACCTTACTCGCCATGAGGTAGAGCGAGGAGGCATAAAAATCGCCTTAACCCGTCAAGAATTTTCGCTTTTATTATTTTTTGTGCTGCATTGTGATGAAATCTTACCGAGAACATTAATTGCCAGTGAAGTTTGGGGGATTGATTTTGACAGCGATACCAATGTTATTGATGTCGCCATTCGCCGGCTAAGAAAGAAAATTGATGATAGTTTTGACGTTAAGCTCATTGAAACAATTCGTGGCATGGGATATCGCTTAAATAGGCCAGAAGAATGAAAAAAAAATCGCTGCGCTTTAAGCTTATTTCATTATTTGTTGCTTTGATGGTTGTCAATGCAGGTATGGTAACGTGGGTTTTGTATCACTCACTTAAAAATGAGCTCATTGAACAAGATAACAACTTACTCATTAACCGAGCTCACCAACTCGCCAAGTTAATTTCCAGTGGCATTGATATTAAAACACTTCCCATGTATTTCCAAAGCATGATGGACATGCGCCAAGATATCATCCAAATCTCGGATGAAGCTGGACGCGTATTAGTTTCGACAAATAATGCGCAGCTTGATACCCAACGACAATTTGTCCCTCAAAAACAATTAAGTCTCAATGTTATCAACCATGGGAAAACAGCGCAGGGAGTTCCTATTTCTTCCGTATATTTCGTGACGAGTTCCCCACAAGGGCCATTACACGTTGTCCTCGGCAAAGTTTCGGTCGACCGCAGTGGTATCTTAGCCCAATATTTAACCCAAAGTATGCTGGTTTCAGCCTTTTCAATATTACTCATGGGAATACTCAGTATATGGCTATTGAAAAAAGGACTGTCAGATATTCAATCGCTTAGCCAAATCACGGCAAAGACGGATATTTATACATTAAAGAACCCTATCGATATTGCGCAGTTGCCGCAAGAGCTTAAAGAGCTGGGTAAATCAATGAATACCATGCGACAAAGATTGAAGCATGATTTTGTCAAACTCACCCAATTGGCTGATGATTTAGCCCATGAGTTAAGAACCCCAATTAACGCTATTCGTGTGCAGAATGAGGTTACATTACAACGGCCTCGTCGTGTTGCCGAATATGAAGCGATGATCGTCAGTAATATAGAAGAATTGGATAAACTGGCGAAAATGATCCAAAACACCCTATTTATTGCCCGTGCCGAAAATAAGAACATTACGTTAAATCGCGAAAGTATCGTTTTATTTCAAGTTATTGATGAGGTGTATGAGCTGTTTTTCGCCTACGCACAAGAAAAACAAATCGAGCTATCATGTGTACCATCATCATTAACCCTTTATGCTGACCCTACACTACTCACCCGAGTTTTCGTTAACATTATCTCAAATGCAATTAAATTTTCTCACGCACAAACTCGCGTAATTACTGAAATCACGGCATATCCCAACCACCAAGAAATTAAAGTCACTAACCAAGGCACTCTACTGCAAGATAGTGAGGAAATTTTCACTCGTTTTTGGCGGGGAGATAATGCTCGTTCAACAGAAGGCTCTGGTTTAGGATTGGCAATTGTTAAAGCGATTGTTGAATTGCATGGTGGGTCAGTAAACTTTGAACACTGCTCAGGTACCAGTACAGTTACACTCCGATTCCCTACAATCAAGTAAGATGACAAATTTGTCATCTTACTGTCAGCTTTATTTTTTGCGCGTTTGATATAACAGAGTTAATTAGCCTTATTACTCTGGAGCGCACAATGAAAAAATCACCAAGGATTCCAACGTCTCAAATCACAGATGAGTCGATTTTTTTTATGAAACGCAGGCAACTTCTTAAAGCTTTGGGTATCGGGGCGGCTGGTATAACCCTCGCTTCCACAGCAAATGCAGGTTTATTTTCTTGGTTTGGTGACGATACCCCCGCGATTCCAACCCTGCCTAGAAAATCGCTGACATTTATTCAACCTGAGGAATACCAATCATCGCTTGTTCTGACGCCGGAAGATAAAGTGACTGGGTATAATAACTTTTATGAGTTTGGACTCGGTAAGTCAGATCCCGCCGATAATGCTCATACATTAGTCACTGACGAATGGACTGTCACGATTGAGGGTGAAGTTAGCCATCCAATGACTCTCAATTTAGATGATATCAACACTAAGTTTCCCTTAGAAGAACGTATTTATCGGATGCGCTGCGTAGAAGCGTGGTCGATGGTTATTCCATGGGTTGGCTTCCCACTCGCTAAGCTATTGGCGCTTGTGGAACCGACAAGTAAAGCTAAATACGTCGCCTTTGAAACACGTTACGCCCCCGAACAGATGCCTGGGCAAAAAAGTCGTTACATTGGTGGCGGGTTAACCTACCCCTATGTTGAAGGATTACGCTTAGATGAAGCAATGAACCCACTCACTTTATTGGCCACAGGCGTATATGGAAAAAGTTTACCCAACCAAAATGGCGCACCTATCCGACTAGTCGTTCCTTGGAAATACGGCTTTAAAGGCATTAAGTCTATCGTGAAAATCCGCCTGACTGAGCACATGCCGGAAACAACATGGAACCTTTCTGCACCAAGTGAATATGGTTTTTTTGCCAATGTGAATCCTCACGTAAACCACCCCCGCTGGTCACAAGCAACTGAGCGTTTTATTGGTGCAGGCGGCTTAGGCCAAGTAACTCGACAACCCACGTTGCTCTTTAATGGATATGCCGACCAAGTGGCAAGCTTATACCAAGGTATGGACTTGCGGAGATATTATTAATGTCCCAAGAAAATAAACTAACAGTATGGTTAACCAAGGGGAGTATTCATCTTATTGCTCTGCTTCCTTTACTTTGGTTGTTTTTTTTAATTAATACTCAACAACTTGGCGCAGATCCAGCTAAAGATATACAACATTTTACGGGGATCGCTGCATTACGTTTATTAATTCTGACTGCGTGCATCCCGCTTATTGCTCAGTTATTACGATTTGCCCCATTGTTTCAAGTGCGCAAAGCACTTGGGCTCTGGTGTTTTTTCTGGGCAGCACTACATTTAAGCAGCTATCTGTTACTTGAAATCGGCATCAATAATTTGGGGCTATTTTTTGAAGAAATTTATTCGCGAGCTTATTTAGTTATTGGCGCTATTGCTTGGCTATGTTTATTTCTGATGGCTATCAGTTCATTAAACTGTATTCGTAATTGGTTAGGTATATGGTGGAAAAGAGTCCATATGCTACTTTACCCGACCCTCTTACTTGTACTTTGCCATTACATATTGTCACTCAAAACACTCACGCCTGAACCTTTTATCTATTTAGGATTAGTTGGATTTATATTTTTTTATCGCATAAGAAATCAATGGAAAACATCTATTACATCATAAATAGAAAATATAAATTGAAATAAACAAAATCAACCATTTGTTTTTCTATGTCTTTTTTTGATATATTTAAACATAATTTACTCCCTTTGAAATTACCCTTTTAAAATATATATCAACAAAAATAATTTTATATTCCCGATAAATATACAGAATTATCACACACTAAAACAATGCTTTAATTTACGATATAACTCGACTAAGATAGATGGTGAAAATAACTAAAAAAGGCAAAGTGAGCAGTCAAAATGAAAGATATATTTAAACTTTCCTGTTATGGTTTGTATTTCTTTGAATAACTCTAACGCCTGTGTAGATAATGGCACCATGTGAGGTCGACGCATTTTCATACGTTCTTTTGGTATTTCCCAAATAGCCTTATCGAAATCTATTTCTGGCCATTCAGCGGCTCTTAGTTCAATAGTACGAACGCCTGTTATCATCAATAGCTTGGTCGCAATCTGAGTGATCTTACTTCCACTACATACAGATAGTGCCTGTAAAAAATCAGGTAATTCATTAACGTTTAAATGAGGGAAGTGTTTTGCTTTTGGTGTAGACAGTGCGCCTGCTAATTCTGATGCAGGGTTATACTCTGCACGCCCTGTCACAATTGCATAACGGAATACTTGGTTACATGCCTGTCTTATCTTCTTTAGCTTGTCCAACACACCACGCTTTTTTAATTTTCTAAGCACCTCTAGCATATCTAGCGGCTTAATTTCCGTAATGCTAGCTTTACCTATGTAGGGGAAGATATCTTTCTGGAGGGCTTCTAATAAGTCATCAGCGTAGCCTTGCGACCAATTCGGCTTTTTATAGTCATGCCATTCAAGTGTAATTTTCTCAAAGCTATTATTGACCTGAGACTCTTTTTCTCGCTTTTCGGCTTTCTTTACCAACGATGGATCATCACCTAAGGCTAATATGCGCTTGGCTTCTTCTCTTTTTGCCCTTGCTTGTGCAAGTGATATTGATGGATATACACCTAAAGCCAGCCTTTTCTCTTTACCTGCATATCTATATTTCATACGCCAATACTTAGAACCATTCGGAGCAACTTCTAAATACATGCCCCCACCGTCAGAAAGTTTATAAGCTTTCTCTTTTGGCTTGGAAGTGTCTGCTTGTCTGGCTGTTAGCTTCATCTGGGGGCACCGATTTTCATTGAACGGGGTAATGCCCCCAATTTTGCCCCCACATAGTTGTAGATTTCAATAGACGTAACTAGACCTTGGAATACTAGGAATTCTTGTGATATTTGATTTTATAAGGGTTTTATGGACTGTTGTAGACGTTGAAATACTTGAGAATGGTACCCTACAGGATTCGAACACGAGTAAATTAACATTGTTTTATAATGAAAATATCGTGTTCGATAAATTTTATACCAACAAATATACCAACAATTATTTTTCTATCATAATGCCTAAGCTTTTCTACTTCCCTGAAATCGACATCTTCGCCAACTCAGGATTATTCGCCTCAAAGATCGATAGCGGTAATTCAACCTTACGACCATTTTGATCTTCCACCGCTTTAACCACTTCAAACTCAGCAACATCTTCACACGGAATTTCCAATCCTGCAAACGTGGCACGCGTTGCGCTAGAATCGCCAAAAGGTTCCACTTCCAGTACCGTATCCCCTAATACTTTTCCTTGCCCATCTTTCATTCGCAGCGTTAGTTCAAGCGCACCAAACTCCGCATGGTCTAGAACCATATGGTTACCGCCATTATCGAGGGTAAATGAATAACCACAGTAACCTTGGTTAATAAAATTTGAGCTGGTATGTGTGATGCTCGCATAACGCTGTTGTTCTTCAGCCAAGCTAAATGTACTGACCGCCAATAAACTCATCGCAAAAATGCTCTTTATCTTATTCATTACGTTACCTTTAGTTATCTTGTATCGTCCTCGCTACCGCAAGCGATGGTAGCGAGCATCTAGATTTATTGCTGGTTGGTTTGCAATCCGCCTTTAGTACGGTCTTTTTCTTTCCAACGTGGACGTTTTTTACCTGATAATTCTTTTTGCTGGTTCCAATAACCTATCGGATAGCGTTTAACGATAGTCCCGTTGACACCAATATCAACTGACGAATATTGCCCGTTATTAATGTATCCTTTTTGAACATAAGCGTTAGGGCTACAAGTGCCCGTATCGCGTTGTTGCCAGTTTCCGTCAGTTCTTGCCACGATATAAAAATCACCAAATGCACAACCTGACGCGGATTTATGATTCAGCACAGCAACATAATGCTTGGTTGAGCCTACAATCCTACAGGTGCTGTTTTGGCTTCCACACACTTGCCATAAGGTTTTACCGCCATCGCCTCTATATTCCCAAATGGTATTTTTAGGGGGCTGGCTGGTGGCAGAGGCGGGTGATGCCATCAACCACAGTGAAGCCAATACAGTTACAACTACATATCTTTTCATTATAAATTCCTATCAACATAAATAGAAACGTCAGATTGACGCTTGATGAACACCGTCTAATGGGTGCTTGGTTTTCCCTGATATGGCGTATTCGGTGGTTATCTGGTGAATAAGGCATTCACAACAAAAATTGCTGATCATGTTTAATGTGATGACTGACGGTTTAGTCGCACTAAAACCCAGTAACGAATTCGCCGATAAAGATAAAAGGCGATACCCGTGGCGATAAGCAAATCAATCAGCAATATCGTGGTGGCGATACCTTCAGTAAAACCGTATAGCCAACCGGATGACATGATAATCAGTAGGCTAGAGAGGGCTAATCCGATAATGATGGACGAGATAATGGCAATTAATTTGGGGTTGAAATGGATTTTATAATCAATCCCTTTAAAGGCACTCAAAACCCACAAACCTAATTGCGCTAAGAGTTGTGGGATAACCAAAGCCAAGAGATATAAAACGAAGTACATCAATGTGATCCCATACGGGTTCATGATAAGGGCGATAAGTTGGAAATGTGTTAACAATACGCCAGTGATCCAAAGGCATAACAAGATACTGATAACGATAGCGATGCGTTCTAAACCCAGTTGTAAGTGTGAAAGGGTGTTCATATTTTTAAGCTTCCTTATGTGATGATGAATTCACGTTGTGAGGGTGGTTTTGAATAGGCATGATCCATTCGTGACCGCAATCGCGGCACATCCAGCCCGTACCCCATGCAATGATGTCTTGCTCAGAAGAACAGTGAGGGCAATGTGTGGGATGCGATGCTAGTGGGGTTAATAACATCATGGTAGGCTCCTTTCTTTGTGTGAGGGAAGAGAGGTAAGTAATTGTGATATCAATCTAAAATGCGGTAAGGCTGCGATAAAACTGTTTTGTTGTGACAATTGCATCACTGCGTGTTTCGGTGTGAAGGGGGTATTGAGCGGCTGAACTTGTTGGATATCCTCTAACAGCAAAACATGCACTTGCTGATGATATTCAGCCATTAAATACCACTGGCCTTCACGGTAAATCAGTTGATAAGGTTGTAGTGGATTAAAACGACGCTCAGGCGTAAGTAAGCTAATAGATTGCTTACTGGTAATGGCATACACCAATTGATAGAAATGGTCGGCATGCAAAGCCGAAATCTTATGGGCGTGGTGCCAAATCAAACAGGGTGCATGGGGCTGTTGGGTTAACAGTAACCCGAGTAAGCGGCTGTCTAGCCCCGGAAACAATCGTGTCATTCCAATCTGTTTCACAAAGGTCAGAATATCTTTGTCTCGGTAAGCTTTTAGCGTATTCAAGGGCAAGCGATAACAACCTTGCCGACCTTCTACCCCCAGATAAGCCAAGCGTTCACGAAAATCCCGTTGTAACGTGCGTTCAGAAACATTGAACTCTTGGGCTAAATGCGAGAGCACAAGGCTTTCGCCCGCCATTAAGCGGGCAATCAGCGCAGAGAGTCGCACAGCCATGCGGTCATATTTTCGGTTGGTCTGAAACATAACGTATTGCTCTCAATAACAGACGTTAGGAAATTAAGAAGTGAGGGAGTTTAACTTAGGGGATTGACAGGTTATGTCTGTTGGGAAAAATTCTCATTAGGCATTTTAATGAAAAATAACTATAAGTAATTCATTGATAAATAAGGTTATGCTTTTTATTTAAACGATAAGAAAGCAAGGCGTAGCGACACAACCTGTCAGGGCGGGAAAATTAGTTGGGTTGGCGAGGGGCGAGTTGGTTAAATAAGGTATCTGCCATCACCCAGAGGGCTTTATTGAGTTTGATATCACCATCAATTCCATTCACCGAACGAGTTCGGGCACGTTTACCTTTTGCAGTGCGGCCAGATAATCCTCCTTTAATCAGGTTTTCTTGTAGACGTTGGTACACCGTCCAGAGGTCTTCTTTTTTATCTTCAAAGCGTCGAGGATGTAGAATTTGCTCTCGTGTAACGGGCTGGAACTCCTCACCAAAGCGGTAGGTCAACGCCGCTTCAGCAAAGGCGTGCTGGGCTGGTTGGGGTAACAATAACGACTGCATACTTTCGCGTTTTTCAGCGACCTGCTCAAACGTATCGAGTACTTCATAGGCTCCTTCAATCACTTTGTCCACCACATCCCCTTTATGGGGTACACGCACTTCCCCCAATACATCACCGCACACCAAACCGTTGGAGCATACAGCTCTAAAGAGTCCCGGCAACATCTGGTAGCTACTCGAACCGTCATGGCTATTGAGCAAAATAATTTCAGGCACTTGTACGCCCGTAATTTGGTCATGTCGCCGCAGCCTCAACATGTGCTTGGTGTGCTCTCGACGGCTGACATCACGCACTCGAGTCTGGCAGGCAAAGAACGGGTAAAAGCCTTCTTTTTGTAGGCTGTCTAACAAGGTGATGGTTGGGATGTAGGTATAACGTTCACTGCGTGACCCATGCTTATCTTCGGAGAAAACGCTAGGCACAGTACGAAATAATTCTTCAATGGTGAGTGGACGGTCACGACGAATACTGTTAGCAGAGCCAAAACGCGAAGCTAATAAACTCATGATAGACTCCTGATTAATCAATTAAGTGGAAAATTGCAGAGGATTCGGGATGTTGTGAAGCGTAGTCACGCAGCTGATAAAAGCGGTCACACATCACTTCGCTTTCTGTTTGGAATGACCAAATGCTGTACAGGATCAGACACACCACAATCCCTGCCGCTTCTTGACTCACAGTGGCTTCATTGCCGTTGTGCATGTTGAATAGAGTTAAAGTGTCCACGTTGATATCGAGGTAGATAAAAGCCCCGCCATTATTGAGCGTGGCATACTCCCAGTAACCGCCATGATACTCATCGCAGAATTGGCCCATCGTGGTGAAGATCACCACTTCAAATGTGGCCCAACCTTTTACTGCACCAAAATGGTTGAACCAAAAATCAAGGCGTTGTTCATCAGGGACTAATTCCATTGTGATAGCGGATTCGGTTGAATGATTCATTCGTTGATACTCCATTAAAAAGAAATAAAAAAGCACCAATCCCGTTAAGGACTGGCGCTAGATGTCATCAATGTTGCGTTAATTTAATAAGCTAAAAGAACAGGCTCCACAGGGATTTAGCAACGGATACAATGCTGTTTTTGACTGTACCAATCGTACTTTTCATCAAGGCAGGTAGGGGAAGGATGTCTATCAGCGTATCGACGATATCACTGACGCATTGCCCAAAATCGTTACGTGCTGAAGTTTCTACAGATTGCGTCCGGTAAGTGTTGTTCAGTTGCCTAGCCACACCGCTGCTGGCTTGTGCCGGTAACGCCTGTATTAATTGCTCTGCTAATTCAGTGAGTTGATAGTTTTCGACCGCAGAAACCGTCATCACAGGATGATATGGCTTAAATTCTGTTATCACGGATTGTTGCTTTAATTCTAAGTTAGCCGCCTGCTCTGGGGACGGCTGGTGGCTCAGTTCATTCCACTGGCGGCAGGGTTCTATTTTGTCGGCTTGGTTCAGCACAAATAGAAAGCGACTTGGTTGATAACCACATTGCTCAGTGAGAAAGCGATAGCACTGTTCATCGGAAGACCATGCTCTGTCATCGGCTTTGAGTACCCAAATGATTAAATCCAGTTCTGGCAATAAGTTACGGTAGAGTTGGTGGTACTCTTTATCACGCTCAAGGCTTTCACCCACACCTGGTAAATCAATAAAGGTGAACGTATGGTTGCTCATCGTCATACTGAAGTACTGGGCTTGGCGTGTGCAGCCAGAGACATTACTCACTGGCGATAATGGGGACTGGAATAGGGCATTGATAAGACTGGATTTTCCAGCTCCTGTTTTGCCCATCAAACCGATGGTAGGGGAGTAGTTGATTAGGTGGTTAAGTTGGTTGAAAAACAGATTTTTAAATGAAATAGGAAAGGCGGATATCACCCTTCCTAATTCGGGTTGTAGGTTCATATTACATCCTTGAAAAATCATTGTGGCTATTCAAGTTAATAATATATATCTGTAATTTTTTTAATTTTCCTTTTTAGCTGTCAACATTAAATTTTTTAATGGTTCCTCTGGTAAGTCAATTTGATCAATCATAGCTTCAATAATTTCATTAATATTTTTATTATGATGCTTTGCTATTTTTTTTAATTTTAACTTTGACTCTTTAGATATATAGGTATTCAATACCTCTTTACCTTTAACGCCATCACGGAATTTCTTTTGACTCCATGCTTTTCTTGTTCTGGAAAGAAAATAATCCACGTATTTAGGATTTGAAGTGATTGCCCAGTAATCAAAGCAAGAGTTAATTACCTTCCATTTTTCATTCCTTATCAAAAGAGCTATATCGCGAGAAACCTCCACATCTTCTTTCACCATTCTCTTAATCAACCAATCTAATGAATCATCGGTTTTTTTAATAAATGAAAATACATCTTTATATTTATCAACATATGACATACTTTTATTTAAAAAATCCAAAAACAAAAATTCAAAATTGCTTTTGCTCACCATAATACAAATATAGTCAATAAAACAAATTACATATTTCAATAAAGAATCGCTCCCTATCATCTCATCAAGGTCAAATGGAGAATAACTACTCATTGTCATTATTTGGTGATTATTTTCATTCTCTTTTAGTTTTTCATTATAAAATATCATTAAATAGTTCATTACTATAAGTAAAATTCGCTCACTCTTTAAAGATTTTATTTTTCCAATTTCAATTAAATTTTCTTTATAACAAGACAAACAATTTTCAAACTTTAAAAAAGTATTTCTTTCTGACATATACAATTTTATTTCATCTAACAGATCACGATTAGACTTTCCTTTTCTATTATCAGTGAAATGACCAATATTAAAGTTTTGATCTATTACAATTTTATTTTTTAACAAATAAAACTCTATTGCATATATCTGCCTGTAACCTAAGTAATCATCGTCAATTTTTATCATGAAATTTTATCCTTACCTAGCAATTAACGTAGTATTTTACGTAGCATTTATAGTTACCTTGTATCATGTGAGAAACAGGATTTACGTGCTAAATATCACTATAATAGTAAATTTATAGTTAGAATGAAGGATAATCTTTAGATAAATTAATATCAGAGTTGATCTACTTGAAAAAGCATCAGTTCACCTTTGTTCAAAAGCGCTCTATCGCGGTCATCGGTGATGAGATAGAGAAGAGCCTTGCCGTGTTGGTATAGTATTATCTTAATAAAGAAAACCTATCCCATAACTACACCTAGAACATTAATCATTACCCTGTCACTGACTCACTAATTCATATGCTCATCATTTTTCTAAAGTGATGAATTCTTATTTTTAACAACATCCATTCTAGATATGAAAATAAAACCAACCAAAGGTATCAATCATGTCTAGAAACACCCACAACGAGCATTACATTCAAAAGATAAA
This sequence comes from Providencia sp. UF-224, assembly GCF_058245955.1. NCBI lineage: Bacteria > Pseudomonadati > Pseudomonadota > Gammaproteobacteria > Enterobacterales > Morganellaceae > Providencia > Providencia sp. UF-224. The sequence goes on from NZ_JBSICC010000013.1 coordinate 58,848, forward strand.
CCACACCATCCGTAAATCACTCTTAACCTATAATCGAGTTACTGCTATTCGAGTGGACTTGCGCTTTCCTTCATCGGATATACTTCACTTAAGTGACTCCAATGCCATCACCCGATTTTTTGAATCGTTAAAAGCAAAAATAAATGCTGACCTAAAACGTAAAAATAAAATATGGAAGCGTAACCATTCATGCCCTTTGTTTTATGTATGGGTCAGAGAGTTTGGTGAGATAAAAAACAAAAAACACTACCATGTACTTTTGCTATTAAATAAAGATGTTTATTGGAACCTAGGTGATTTTATTAAAACTAAAGGGACGCTCTATGCATTAGTACAACAAGCATGGTGTAGTGCTATTGGTGTAAACCATCCTGATGAGCGTTATTTAGTTCATATCCCGGACAATGCAGTTACTTGGCTAGATAACAATAATGCCAACAATGAAAGTACGATATTCGAATTAAACCAACGCTGTCGTTACTTAGCCAAAGAGCATACAAAATATTATGGTGATGGCGAGCGTTCTTTTGGATGCAGCCGTTAATCTACCAATAAAAAACATGAGGGGGATATCTTTTGGAAGAGAGATATCCCTAAATACTTATCGATATCCCTTCTGCCTTTTAACTTTAAAGACAGGAGTTCAATAATGAGCACTCAAGCGATCCCTTTATTAGATGACCAATGCGTTGATATGAAATTTATAACTAGTTTAACCGGACTAACAGATAAATGGTTTTATAAATTGATCCAAGATGGGGAGTTTCCAAAGCCGATAAAACTGGGGCGTAGTTCTCGTTGGTTAAAGAGCGAAGTTGAAAATTGGTTACAAGCACGTATTGCCGAATCCAGAGTCTAACCATCACATCACTCCCCTATTCTGCGTTAGTAACACCAACATTTAAGTCACACTTAAAACTCAACAATGAGAAAGTATCATGCTCTTCATGAGACATTGCTACGCCTTTACCAACTCTGACTGAATGGACTTACCAAACTTACTGTCGCTCACGGAATGCTTCATCCCTATATCAAGAATAGTTACCAGCTGGTGGAGAGGATCATTGGCAAGCAGATGGAGAACCGGGGGCTGGAGATAATAATGAATGATTATGTATTATTCACAACAACATATTTTATTTAGTTAACAGCATAAACACATACAGAGTGTTGAAGTTGCCAACAACACTCAATCCCATTCACTTTCTTAGGGTTTGTACTAACTGGCCTTTTCATTTGCATTTTTACATCGTGTACTACCAATCACTATTTGGCCATCTTCCTTGATAAATTCACTTTGTTGCTGATTAGGCAATATATCTAATACGACCTCTGATGGCCGACACAACTTTACGCCTAGCGGCGTGACAACAATCGGCCTATTGATCAGTATTGGGTACTGCAACATAAAATCGATCAATTGCTCATCGGAATAAAGGTTATTTTCTAAATTTAATTGCTCATAGGGCTCAACATTTTTGCGGAGTAATTCGCTGACTGTGATTTTCATATCGGCGATAAGTTGCACTAGCACATCCTTAGTCGGAGGTGTTTCTAGGTAATAAATAATCGTTGGCTCAACACCACTATTGCGGATCATGGCAAGGGTATTACGCGAAGTGCCACAATTGGGGTTATGGTAGATAGTGATCTCATTCATGGGGTTACCTTTAATTTAACAGTGAAAGTCGAAGTACTAAAGCAACGAGTGTGACAATGAGCACAGGGATAGTCATGATAATCCCGGTTTTGAAATAATATCCCCATGTAATGGTCATGTTTTTTTGCGATAAAACATGCAGCCACAGCAATGTAGCCAAACTACCTATTGGTGTGATTTTTGGACCCAAATCGGCACCAATCACATTCGCATAAACCATTGCTTGCTGAATTAACCCTGATGCTTCACTTCCTTCAATGGACAGGGCACCAATTAATACCGTTGGCATGTTATTCATTATTGAGGATAAAAATGCAGTTATAAATCCCGTACCAATTGTTGCAACCCATAACCCTTTATCCGCAAGGTAATTGAGCGTTTCAGACAAATAGTCAGTCAGCCCAGCATTTCTTAAACCATAAACAACCAAGTACATACCTAAAGAAAAAATGACGATTTGCCACGGTGCACCACGTAACACTTTTTTGGTATTAATCGTATGGCCTCTGGCTGCAATCACCCAAAGAATTAAGGCGCCAATAGCCGCAATTGCACTCACTGGAATACCTAATGGTTCTAAGACAAAGAAACCAATTAGTAGCAGTACCAATACCAGCCAACCTGCTTTAAACGTTGTTATGTCCCTAATGGCTAAAGTTGGTTCACTCAGTTTGGTGACATCATATTGTTTAGGAATATCTTTACGGAAAAACCAATGCAGCATCACGAGTGTTGCAACAATTGCTGCAATATCCACAGGCACCATAATCGATGCATATTCAGTAAATCCAATATTAAAGAAGTCCGCAGAAACGATATTCACGAGGTTCGAAACGATCAGCGGCAAACTTGCCGTATCTGCAATGAACCCAGCAGCCATGACAAATGCTAATGTCGTGCCTTTGTTGAAACCAAGTGCCAATAGCATCGCAATCACAATGGGCGTTAATATCAATGCCGCACCATCGTTGGCAAATAAGGCGGCAACAGTTGCACCAAGTAACACGATATAACTGAATAATAGCTTTCCTTTACCCCCGCCCCACTTGGCAACATGTAATGCTGCCCATTCAAAAAAGCCACTTTCATCTAAAAGTAGGCTAATGATAATGACGGCAACAAATGTCGCCGTGGCATTCCACACAATGTTCCAAACTATAGGAATATCTTGAAAGCTAATGACACCAAAAATAAGGGCTAAAACTGCCCCTGCCGTTGCACTCCAGCCAATACCCAGTCCTTTAGGCTGCCAAATAACAAAGGTGATCGTTAAAATAAAAATTAAAGCGGCAATAAACATAACAACCTCATTTAAAAGGTGCTTTTCCGTACCTTTTATTTTTAGAAAATAAAACTTATTCTGCGAGCTGACTTAATGCAGATATCCCCACAGGTTCTGTTTCAAGCAAAGGAACGATAGCAACACGTTTTGCCAATGTTGATGTCACCTTTTCAATCTGAGCGACTTCCTGTTCTGCTCTTAAAAGTAACAATGGTGATGTTGTTTCCGTGATAGATAAACTGTTATTGATCACCCACGCCCACGGATGTATGTCTGCCCGTATTAAATCATTTTGCAAATTTTCCGCCTCAAGCACAGGCGTTGTTTCAGCGAGAGTCGTAATAATAACTTTGGTGCGTTCAGGATCTTGTAATTGCATCATCGGCGTTAAATAGTGGCCTTTTTCACCCATTTTTTTAGCAATTTCTTTATGGTATGCCCCTGTTGCATCCAGAAGTAATAATGTATGCCCAGTCGGTGCAGTATCCATGACGACAAAACGTTTACCCGCGTCTCTAATGATGCGAGAAAAAGCCTGAAATACCGCAATTTCTTCTGTGCATGGAGAGCGTAAATCTTCCTCTAGTAATGCACGCCCCTCTTCATCTAAATCTTTCCCTCTGCTTTCTAAGACATAATGACGATAACGCTCAGTTTCAGCGATAGGGTCAATTCGGCTAACTTGAAGGTTGGGTAAAACACCATCGAGGGTTGATTCAATATGCGCTGCTGGATCAGATGTGGTCAGATGTACATCAAGCCCTTTTTCTGCCAATTTAACTGCGATTGATGCCGCAATCGTTGTTTTCCCTACACCACCTTTGCCCATTAACATAACCAGCCCATGCTGTTGCTGAGATATTTTGCCAACCAGTTCTGACAAGGTAGGTAAAGAAATAGGTTGTTTTGTCGGGGTAATAGTTGGAACTTGTGGCATGTCATTCGATAACAACTGCTTCAGTGCATCGACACCCACCATATTGATATTTTGTAAATAAAGAATATCGACAGGTAACGAGCGTAGGGCTTCAGGCATAGACGCTAATGCCGCTTGTTCACGAGAGTAGAGCGCATGGGATAACTTATCATTTTCAGTCACCGCCGTTTCAGGGAAAACACCATTGACAATCAATTGCTGATTTTTGATACCCAGAGATGACAACTCACTATAGGTTCTTGCAACTTCCCTCAATGCGGCAGACTGAGGTCGTGCAACCAAGACTAGCCTTGTTAGTGATTTATCACTCAACGCTTCCACCGCCATGCTGTACTGCTCACGTTGTTTATCAAGACCAGACATTGGCCCTAAACATGACGCACCATCAGGATTGTCACTAATAAAATCACTCCACGCACTCGGGAGTTGTAATAAACGGATGGTATGCCCCGTTGGTGCGGTATCAAAAATGATATGGTCAAATTGCCCCGTAATTTCGGTATTAGTTAACAATCCAGTAAATTCATCGAAAGCTGCAATCTCTGTTGTACAGGCACCTGATAGCTGTTCCGTAATACTTTGAATTACCGCTTCAGGTAAACTTTCTTTGATTGGATTAATAATTTTGTTTCGATATTCTTCGGCTGCGGCTTGAGGGTCTATTTCAATAGCAAATAGATTTGGAACCAATGTTATTGGCTTAATATTGTTGCCTATCGATTGAGAGAATACTTGCCCAACATTAGAAGCTGGATCAGTGCTCACCAGTAAGACTTTTTTCCCTTTTTCAGCCAACTTAATTGCGGTCGCACAGGAAATAGAGGTTTTACCCACACCACCTTTTCCAGTAAAAAATAAATAATTAGGTGTGTTATCTAAAAATTTCATTTTATTGCTCCTGTTAACAACACGTTTTACCATTACCACAACACGATTTAACAATTTCGGCTTTTTCAATATTCAGGCGAATACCAAACCATCTGGCTAGCTCATGTCGTTTTGGGTATCGACCAGTCAACACAATCTCACCATCCAGAATCAATAGTGGAAGTGACTCGGCACCTGCGGTTTCCAAAAATATTTTTGCTTTTGTGTTGTTAACGAACTCCATAGGCTCTTGCGCTAAATTAAAACGCCTTATACTTGCCCCTTGTTTTTTTAACCAATCCACATCTGTTGCGAAGTCTACCAATGCTTGATCGACTTCGGTTCCGCAAACACCAGTGCTACAACATAATGCGGGATCAAATACTTCTAGTTTTTTCATACCTCAACCTTATATATGATTTTTCGAATATGTTAACTTAAAAATTTTTATTTTTATATAGAACAGCTACTCGCAGACTCTTTTGTCTCTAGACTCTTAAGCAAACCTGCAACTCTGTTTTTCTCTGTGGCATAGGTGACATCAATGATATTTTTCACCCAAGCTAGTAATGCCGGAGATAAACGATAATGAACCCATTTACCATGTTTTGAATCGAGCAAAAGACCTGATTCTCTTAGCATTGCTAGGTGTCGAGAAGTCTTTGGTTGCGATAAATTCAAGGCCGTATAGATATCACAGACACATAGCTCACCAGATGCTTTCAAAAGCAACACGATATCGAGCCTTGTTTGATCACCTAAAATTTTAAACAGTTGTAATGGTTCCATGTGTACCTCTTCAGTCTTTTCTTTAAGTTACACCCAAAAAACACATACGTCAAATCGAATGTGTTTTTTAATTTGAACAATTAATTCCTTTTTGTACTAGTCAATAGAGAAGATAAGAATCAATGATGATAACTACTAACTCCCATCACAACGTGATACCCAATAATAGATACTGTATGTAATACCACTTGCATAATTTTCATTCAGTCATCAATATTGTTAATATTTATAAGCTTTTCGTTTCGATAAAAACAAGGATGTACACATGCATGAAGGAAAAACATCCCAATCAAAATCAAGTGCCGCAGGCCAATATTTAGGGTTTGCTCTCCAGCCAGTTCGGTTATGCTACTACTTACTGAGTGCTCCTGATGATGCATGTGTTTCACTCGAATACTACGATGATGTAGCAGTACACTATGCAAACAATGACGTACTACTAGAGCAAACGAAAAGCGCCTTAGCTCATAACCCTTTAACCGATTGGTCGGAAGATTTTTGGAAAACAGTATCTAACTGGCTCGATATACTCATAGAGCATGATATTTGCCACAATGCAGCGACCTTCCGCTACTACGTAACTCCTTTCAAACAAATTGGTACAATATGTACATTATTTAATGAAGCTAAAAACCAAATTGACACAGCAGCGCTAATTGTCAAATTAAAAGAAAGCCTGGAGAAATTGAAGTCACCTCCCAGATGTATGAGTTATATCAATCGTTTTCTCAATGCTACTCAGCAAGAACAAGAAGCGATAGCAACAAAAATGACTATTATCAATAAAGCAGAGCCTATAGGCTTAATCCGTGAGCTCTTAAAACCAGCAATTCCTGATAATCTAATTGAATTAACTATCCAATTCGCCATCGGAATGGCAAAAGAAAAAGCAGATAACCTGATTCGAAACAAACAAAATGCTATGATCTCTGTTAGAGAATTCAGAAATGAATTTTTAACATTTGTACAAAAAAATAATATTCCTGGTTATCTTCCAAGATTAAACTCACACATTAGTAAATCAGATGCTGAGGAAGTTCTTCAGCAAAGGCCCGTATTTATAAAACAGCTACAGTTAGTTGATTCTCGTGAAAGTCAACAACTACATGCAATCAGTGACCTTCTAAGGACAAACTCTGATCTTACAATTTGGGCTGAGCATGGGTTAATATTTGAGCAAAATATTGATGATTGGCATGATTCATTAATAAGACATTATGATGCAACATGTGATGAAGTAGATGTATGTTTCAGTGATACCCCTAGCATTGATAAAGGTAAAATTATATACAGCCGTTGTTCCACAAAAAATATATCCCTTGACCATTACATTATACCTGATTACTTCACGAATGGAGGGTTCAATATTTTAGCTGATGAACTTAAATTAGGCTGGCATCCAGATTACATTGAGCTCATTGGGAAAATAAATAATGAAAAATAATCATAATAATATTGAGATCAATGATGCTACTTTAGTACAGAATAGTGCCATGGGGGCTTTTTTTATATGGTATTTTTGTTTCCAGTACCAAAAATATAAACAAGATTCACCGTCCATAATCTTAGCCTTTTTGGTTCTCCCACTTATTCTGCATAAATCCACAGTAAAAATAATTTGTACAACAAACAAATCATCAGGAATTCATTTATTAGCAGGGAAATTGGGGAAGCAAAGAGAAATATTACTATCGATTCATACCAGAGCCTTTCAACTTCGTTCCCTTACTTTAGAGTCTATAGGGATAGCTGAACTTTCTGGATTATTAAAAATTGAGATAGAAACAACTAGCCTAATCGCACAAAACAAAAAGAACAAACTTTCTTTACCTTTACTATCTGATGATTTAAATAAGCTTAAAACCTGTTGTGATAAATTAGCATATTGGTTTTCTGAAGAATCAGAACAACAAATAATGAGAACATTAATGGTGGATTTCTAATGTTTTTTCAAATAAAAAAATTAATTCTATGGCCTAAGAAAAACAAAAAGCCTCGCATTGTTGAGTTTGAACTGGGAAAGGTAAACATCATTAGCGGAGCATCAAAAACAGGCAAATCCGCTGTTATACCAATAATTGATTACTGTTTATGTGCTGATAAGTGCGCAATCCCTGTTGGCGTAATTCGAGAGTCGTGCTCTTGGTTTGGTATTTTAATTGAAACTACAGAAGGGCCTAAGCTACTAGCTCGTAAAGAACCAGGAACTCAACAGAGCACAAAAGAAATGTATTTTCTAGAGGGCGATGAAATTATAATCCCAGAGAAATCTCCCAAGAAAAACACAAATGCATCTTATGTTAAAACAGTTCTTGATCGTTTATCAGGATTATCAAACTTAGCTTTTGACGCTTCAACTACTGATAATTTTCGTAGCCGCCCAGCATTTCGTGATTTAATGGCTTTTTTATTCCAGCCTCAGAATATTATAGCTAATCCTGATGTTTTATTTTTCAAGGCAGATACAACAGAACACCGGGAAAAGTTAAAAACAATATTTCCTTATATCTTAGGTGCTATCAGTCCTTTGGTTCTACAGGCAAGGCATGAATTAGATAAGGTAACTCGAAAGTTACACCGTAAAGAAACTGAATTAAAAATGCGTCAAGTTTCTAGTGATACGTGGCAATCAGAAGGTAGAGTTTGGCTCTTTCAAGCTATTGAGTATGGGTTACTTCCAACAGAAACCAACATTCCACTGGAATGGTCGTCTATACTTAAATTATTACAAACCATTCAAAAAAAAGATCCTAATCTTGCGCAACCATCTGTTGATTCTATACAAAATATAGTCAACGAATTAAAAAATCTTCGAGAAAGAGAAACCAATATAGTAACGGAGTTTAATATATTACGTAATCAACTGATTGAAATTGAAAAATTGAATGAAAGTAGTGATTTATATAAGAAAGCATTAAATATAAAAAGAGAACGCCTTAGTTTATCTACCTGGATCAGAGATAAATACCATAGTGCTGATGTAACTGAATCATTAAATGGAACATACAGTTCTGATAAAATTCAACAGCTATGCCAAGCTCTAGAAGGTATTGAATTGCGTTTGCGCTCATACCCACAAATTAATCAATCACTGGGAAAAGAAACTTTATATCTTCGTACTCAACTTAGTGAATTAACACATAAGCTATCACTCGTACGAGAAGAAATAAAATTACTAGAATTAGCTTCAGAGCAGGCAGGTAGGTCCAATAGGCAAAATGAGCTAGTAGCTCACTTTCTTGGTCGCTTGGAAGAAGCTATGAGACTATATCAAACTACCGATACATTAACTCCACTAAATAATGAAATTGAAGAGCTAAAGAAAGAACAAAAAAGATTGTTTAAAATTGTTTCTGAAAAGGATATAGCCAAAAAACTCGATAGTGTCCTGAATAAAGTACAGCGAAATATTGGGAGAATACTACCTTATCTAGATGGTGAGTGGCCTGACTCCCCGGTTAGTTTAATTATTCCTGATCTAACGGTAAAAGTTAATAGAGGGGGACGAGATGACTACCTTTGGGAAACTGGCAGCGGAGCAAACTGGTTAGCTTATCACATTGCAACCACTCTCGCATTGCAATGGATTTTTTCACAACTAAAGCACCATCCTGTACCAGGATTATTAATTTACGACCAACCAAGCCAAGTATATTTTCCTGTTAGAAAAGCAGAAAAATCAGCAATAGACAGTAATGATCCTCACTGGCAGGATGAAGATATAGTAGCCGTAAGAAAAGTATTTAACACATTGGATATGTTCATATCCGCTACTAAAAAAGAATTTCAAATTATTGTATTAGACCATGCCAACGAAGACGTTTGGTATGATTTAGATAATGTTCACTTAGTAGAAGAATGGAGAGGGAAAGCTTTAGTTCCTTATGAATGGAAAGATGAATCAATCTAAGACAAGCAATACCGAAATGCACTTACCATTTATTAAGGAGGTAATTTGAAAAGAAATATGACATCAGTCTTTTTAACTGAAGAAAGTCGGCATATTGATGCAAATGAATTTTTAGATAACGCAGATCAGGAAACTATCTTTCTGTTTCGGAGAAAACTTGAAGAAAACCGAACGTCAAACCCTATAGCATTATGCAGTGAATGCTTTCAACCCGTTGTTTTAAGAGCTAATATTTATAGAACAATATTTTTTTCTCATACTAATAAATCAGAGGATTGCCCTGTAAAAACCACTACAAATCTCACTAGTGATGAAATATTAGCATTAAAATACAACGGTCAGAAAGAGGGAAAAAAACATAAAGAGAATAAAAAATTATTAGCAAATTTATTAAAATTTGATCCTTTTTTTTCTGATAAGGTATATGTTGAATCGACGTTCAGGGAAACTAATCCTTATGGAATTGCCAAACGTTGGCGACGACCAGATATCACTACATCTATTTATAGTGAAAATAGAGAGCAATCAATCGTTTTTGAACTGCAAGTATCTACAACTTTTATTCAGGTTATAGTCGATAGAGAAAATTTTTATAAAGAAAATAATACATACATTATGTGGATATTTCTAGAATTTGACTGTGAGCAGTTCACGCAACTTGATATTTCATATGCAAATAAATCAAATGCATTTGTATTTGATGAAGAAGCCAGAAACCTCTCAATAAAAAACAAAAAAGTCATCATGAAATGCTATTACCGTAAGCCTTACATGACTAAAAATTTATCTATTGATTACACATGGGAACATCAATTAGTTAATTTTGATGAATTATCCTTTGATTTTATTAATAAAAAAATATATTTTTCTGACCCAGTTTTTATGATAAATCAGATCAATGATGAAATTATTGCTGAGAAACAAAAAATAGAAAAAGATAAGATAGAACGAGAAAAAAGAGCCGCAGCAATGCGTGGAGACCTATGGAAAAGGCGTTCCTATAGTGAAGTTTCTTCTGAAGAAGAGCAACAAAAAAGAACAACATCTAATCGAGATATAATCACTTACCCAAGCAAAAGAAACAAAGCCAATCTAAATCTTTCATCTTCTTATTCTCATAAATCATTTGGTGACGCAGTAAAATGTCCTCATTGTAAGAAATTAGTTAAGAAAAAAAAGATTCGAAAGAGTTTACTCTGCAATGAATGCCTACAACCTCTTGAATAGAATGAAATTTATATTAAATACGATAGTGGTGTATTCTAACCATTTACAAATGGTTTTACGTAGTTGAAATATTCTTCTTGGGCACTTCTCTTTACATCCCATCGTTTAGCATCTAATGGGCGCTCTCGTTGTTGTGCATGGGTTAATACTAACCTTCGTTTAGCTCTAGAAACACCGACAAAAAATGCACAACGATTTTCATTTTTACTGCCAAAAAAAATCTCATTTTCAACCGCCATGATTATAACGGAATCAAACTCTAATCCCTTGCTTTTATGAATAGTCAGAATTCTTACAGCTTGATCATCAGTAAAGCGTCCCAATGCTTTAAGCAAATCTGGTTCCAACCTTAGTAAGTCTTGAATCCGAATAGAAGTTTCTCGAATAACTTCCTTTAAACGCTTACGATTTTCGTATTCAGGGGATAAAGCCACCAAAGTTTCGATGCTAGTGTTCTTTAAAAAATCTATCGCTAATTGCCACCAGTCTGAAAATGGCAGCTCTGTACTCCTTGCATTAAATACAATTTTTCTTTGTTTTCTAATCAGCAGATCAAGATCCTTACGTGCACTAGATTGAATTCCTTCATCAGCAAAAGGAATAAGCTGATTCATCAATCGAATCCAAGCCTTAGGTTCACGTTCGCTATAAAGACAAGACAAATAGTCCACGATCAAGCGTGCTACAGGTTCCACCGTAATATCCTGCATTTGTTGCTCATTACGATATGGAATACCACGATTTCCCAACTCAACCATAAGGTGGTTAGCATAAAGATCTAATTGTTTAGAAACCAAAACAGATATTTCCGCTGGCGGTATTTGTTCTATATGTATCCACTTATCAATCAAATCAACTAAATAAATAGCTTCTTGCCGACTATCTTCAAAACTATGAACATAAACTTCCCCCTCATCTCCCCTTAATTGTTCATCAGACATAACAGAAGCAGGATCTAACGTACGAATAATTTCATTCTGAACACGTAATAATCTGGGTTTAGAACGGAAATTGCGATACATGTTAAGTGGCACTGCATTAAAATCATTAACAAATGTTTGGAAAATACCATCCAGTGCTCCAGCCCATGCCATAATTTTTTGTTTTGTATCACCTACTGCGGTGAGACGGAGCCTAGTTCCTTGGAAAGCAAGTTTGACCAATTCATATTGCAAATTAGTGCAATCTTGAAACTCATCCAAAAAAATATCACTGTAAGTTTGTCGAATTGCATTACGGGCAATTTCTGAGCTTTGCAGTATTTGAATAGCAAACGGAACTAAATCACCAAACTCTATTTCTGTTCGAGAAGGACCATTTTTTTTATCAACAATAGAATAACCAAAATCCAAGGTATACTCATTTACAAGTACAGGTCTAAAACGATCAATAATACGTTTAGCAAATGCATGAAAGGTATAGCTATCAAAACGCGACGCAAGATCGAAGCCACATCGTCGTTCTACTCGCTCTTTCAAGTTTTTGCAGGCATCAACCTTAAAAGAAATCGCTAGAATTCTCTTAGGGTATCGGCATGTTCCTGTACGCAAAAGAAAGTCAGCTCGTTGTGCTAGCATTTCTGTCTTACCGGCACCTGGTCCGGCGGTCAATGCCAGACAATACTCATGTTCTTTTGCTGCACGTAACGCATTTGGCTCAAGAATCAACTCATCTGCTGGTTGCCATTCTTCAACAGTAATCATTCAGGTAACTCCGCCAATTTGACAATAACTGCATCAGCTAATCGACTTAATGATGCTGGCATTCTTGCAAGTAGTTCAGTATCCGTTAACTGAGCTAACGCCTCAATATGTGCGGCTGGTTTACTACCAAGTTTAAAGCGTTGCTGATAGGTACTAAATAATTCTAATTCATCTTCTCTATATTGACATGAATCGTAATGGTTTTGTCCAAGTACAGCCTTAATTGTCGAGTCATCAGGTTCCTTGTCTTCAACATCATAAGCTTCAGGGTAAGCCTGCAGCATTGAAAAATCCAAATCCATTGGGTAAGAAAAAAAAACACCACGTTCTTCGAGCTTTTCTAAATAATGGTTATAGTTCCTAATTTTATGCTTTGTGCTATTCCATATTGGAATACCGTAACCATCGGGTAGTTTTTTATGTGGTTCATGTAGAGAAAATTGGTCATTGACATATTTTATACGTCCCCATCCTGCGGCATAGCGGCCTATATCAAGATCGAGCAATGTAAAATAAGGGATTTGTAACGCTGAAAGTAATCGCCAAAAATGATTTACATGTCTACCTCCCAACGGCGCAATTGTAATTGCTGATTCATCAATAGGCGCTCCTTTAGCCTGAAACAAACGAGGTAATACAATCTCTTCACTATCACCTTCACCCAACACTACCAGACGAGAGAAATAGATCTCAGGAAATGCCTGAACGGCCTCTCGTACAAACTTGTGCGCATCATCAGTTTTTGCTGGTAACTCGATGCAAGTGATCCGTGTTTTGCGTGATTCCGTTAGCCGTAAATAACGTATTAACTCAGGAGAAACTCGACGCAACATAGTAGGAGCATGCGTAGCTATAAGTGCTTGAGCATCTTCATTTTTTGTCATCTCATTCAAAACACTTACAATACGACCTAAATAGTGAGGGGAGAGACTATTTTCTGGCTCCTCAAGAGCTATCAATGTAAAGACAGGGGGACGTAATTTATCAGGATCAAAAGATATATCATCTTCCGCAAGTACAGCTCTGCCGATTGCTTGAGACGATAATACAAGAGAAAGATAAAGCATTGACTTTTGTCCATCGCTCAACCGTGAGAAGTCAACAAGTGACCCATCGTGACTAGGAGTGAAAGAAATCGATAAATGCCGCAATAAAGCCTCAATTTCCGATGCAACAAATGTTACTTTTGGATCAGCGAAAAATGTTCCTTTATGTAACGAAGCCCAAGTCGTTTTTAAAGTTTCACTAAATGCATTTACGGAAGAGTTTGCTGCAAGGCTACCGCTGATTTGATCGGTTAATTCCTTAATTGTATTACGTTCAGCATCCCAGCGTACGGCACGAAGTAAACGCCCTAGTAAAGCGTTTGTACCATAAGTAATATGATCAGCTGGATCTCGTCGAGCGGGTAAATAGTGAACTTGGATGTTATTACGTTCTGCCCGTGGAACCTTAGATGTATTATCAGGAGAGCCATCTTCATTTATATCCAGAACATAAACTAAGCTTTCATCGATATCTCCATCCAATCCCATTGTTGCCGAGAGACGAAAACGTACACGTGGTACACCGTCTAGCTCATCTAATCGCATATGACCAAAATGAGGCGCTACAGTACTATTATCCTCATCTCTTGCAAGTTCGGGAAATATAAAGTCAGCTTCTATCCATAACTGGCGTTCACGAGGAGTTTCTTCCTCATCAAATGGAATATAGAAGTCTGAACGTTGAACTCTACGTAATCCAGGATCAAACGCAAAAAGACGGCATAATGCCTGAAGCACCGCAGTTTTTCCTGATCCATTTGGACCAATCAAATAAGTAATGTCTTCCAAATTCAATTCTGTTGGCTCCTGACCAAAAGATTGAAATCCTGATAGCCTAATTATTTCAAGCTTCATTCTATCTCCCCAAAGCAGGTTACCTAGATATTAAAATCCACACCCCAATAATTGTAATAAATTAAATAATATTAATAAGTTAATTTATAATTCTAAAACAATAGCAATTAATTTTGATGATAACTTATTACTAATTATATTTTTCTGACTTAGCTCTCATACAACCCCAGAATTCCAAACAATAGATATAAAACAATAATTACCCCCATTAAAATAGCCATCTTTACATCTAAAGATAAAGATGGCTATTTATCACTTAAAATTCACACTCACCACATTCCCTACCCCACACTCCAACTCATCAATATAGTCCGCATACCACTGGATCATCTCTCTTCTGTTTTCAAGATACTGAGCATGGTTATATGTGCCACGGATCGTATTCTTATCAACGTGAGCAAGTTGAAGCTCAATCCATGCCGTATTGAATCCCTTCTCATGCAAGATAGTGCTCATTGTGTGCCTAAAACCATGTCCAGTTGCTTTTCCATGATAACCAATACGTTTAAGGACCTGATTAACACTTGCTTCGCTCATTGGCTTAGTAATGTCATTTCTGCCGGGGAATACCAACTTATAGCGTCCTGTAATGGCTTGAACTTCACGTAATGCCGTGATGACTTGAGTCGATAATGGAACAAGATGTGGGCGGCGCATTTTCATTCTTTCTTTTGGGATCTCCCAAATACAGCGTTCGAAATCAAACTCACCCCATTCTGCTAAACGTAGCTCAATAGTTCTCACGCCTGTTAACATCAGAATTTTAGTTGCTAGCCGAGTGATTGGGCTACCTGAATAATGATTTAATGCATTAAGAAATGCAGGTAATTCATTAGCAAGCAAATGTGGATAGTGTTGTGCTTTGGGAGGTGTTAACGCGCTAGCGAGTTCAGAGGCGGGGTTGTATTCTGCTTTGCCTGTCACAATAGCGTATCTGAAGACTTGGTTACATGCTTGACGGATCTTACGTAACTTGTCTAGCACTCCCCTTTTTTCTAGTTTACGCAACGTACTGAGTACTTCTAGTGGCTTAATTTCAGCAATTGGCCTTTTACCTAGATCAGGAAAAATGTCATTTTCAAATGACTCCATCAGATCTTCAGCATAACCTTTAGACCAGTTTGGCTTTTTATACTCGTGCCATTCAAGGGTTACGGCTTGAAATGTATTATTAACCGCCGATTGGCGTTCTATCTTTTCAAGCTTTTTCTGTTCCGAAGGATCAATGTTGTTAGCTATTTGACGTTTTGCTTCATCTCTACGCTGCCTTGCATCAGCTAAAGAAATTTCAGGGTAAACACCAAGCGCTAATGTTTTTTGTTTTCCGTCAAATCGATATTGTAGCCGCCAGTATTTAGAGCCATTAGCATGCACGTAAAGGTGCATTCCTTCACCGTCAGTGAGTTTGTATCCTTTGTCGGCGGGCTTTGCCGTTCTTACCTTCACATCTGTTAGTGCCATATAGGAACTCCCATGAGTTTGTGTTGGTATAAGAATTCATTGAACCTGTATGTACCAACGCATATACCAACAAATATTACTTGATGTAGGTTGATATAGGTAGACGTCAGTTGAACGAAGAAAGGTTAAAAACAGCTAATTCACTGAATTTTAGACATAAAAAAAGACATCGGTTGATGTCCATTGACTTCGAAATGGTACGCCCTACAGGATTCGAACCTGTGACCTACGGCTTAGAAGGCCGTTGCTCTATCCAACTGAGCTAAGGGCGCATTGTTAATGCAGGCAGCCTATCTGGCTGATGGCGTTGAATTATACGGTTGCTGAGCGCCGAGTCAATGGCTTTTCGCTACTAAAATAGCTATATGCTCATTTTATGTAACAGTTTGAACTGACAATGGCGTTAACTTCTGACAAAATAGAGCCATCACCGTGTCTCATATATGGATTAAGTTACAGATGTTAGCAAAAATTATTGATGGGAAAACGATTGCGCAGACAATTCGGCAGGAAGTTGCCCAAAAAGTACAGTTACGTTTAGAGCAAGGGAAACGGGCCCCGGGTCTCGCGGTCATTTTAGTGGGTGCGAATCCTGCTTCTCAAATTTATGTTGGTAGCAAGCGCCGTGCCTGCGAAGAAGTCGGTTTTATTTCTCGTTCTTATGATTTGCCCGACACCACCACAGAAGCTGAACTTCTGAAACTGATTGACGATTTAAACCAAGACGCTGAAATTGACGGTATTTTAGTCCAACTGCCATTACCTGCTGGGATTGATAACGTCAAAGTGATTGAGCGTATTCACCCAGATAAAGACGTTGATGGTTTCCACCCTTATAACGTCGGCCGCCTGTGCCAACGTGCGCCCCGTTTACGCCCTTGTACGCCTCGTGGGATTGTCACGCTGCTTGAACGCTACAACATCAATACTTATGGCCTCAATGCCGTTATTATTGGTGCGTCGAATATTGTCGGCCGTCCTATGAGTCTTGAGTTATTATTAGCGGGCTGTACAACAACGGTGACACATCGCTTTACCAAAGACTTAGAACAACATGTCCGCAATGCTGATTTGCTGGTTGTGGCTGTCGGTAAACCGAATTTCATCCCAGGCGAGTGGATTAAACCAGGTGCTATTGTGGTTGATGTGGGCATTAACCGCTTAGAAAATGGCAAGGTGACAGGTGATGTGGACTTTGATGAAGCATCAAAACGCGCAGCGTGGATCACCCCTGTTCCGGGTGGTGTTGGTCCAATGACTGTTGCAACACTGATTCAAAACACGCTGCAAGCGTGCGAAGAGTATCACGATATTTAATGTATTTTGGAGTTATTCATGGAAATTTTCAATCTTGAAGGGCACCCACATGTTGAACTGTGTGATTTGCTGAAAATTCAAGGCTGGGCAGAAAGCGGTGCAATGGCAAAAGCCATGATCGCTGAAGGTTTAGTACAAGTTGACGGCGAAGTCGAAACCCGTAAGCGCTGTAAAATTTTGGCAGGCAAAGTTGTCTCTATGGGCGACGAACAAGTCAAAATTGCAGAGTAATATTATTGGTAAGCTGATATTTTCAGCTTACCAATTACCCTAATTAAGATCTTACTCGACCCAATGCATTATCTATCCGAATACTATTTAGTATGTCTTCTGGTACTCTACCATCAAAAGTAAATTGAATCATTTTACCCTTCCCATCATCGACTGATTTCTTTTCATTAGATTTATTCAGTTTCGCTGACTCGTATATTAATTCAACTGTTCGACTTATCAGCTTTGAATTTTCATTTCTTGGGAGGTTCAGCTCACTAGACCAGTTCTTTACATGCATCACAGGGACTTCATGTCGATGGCCATTTCGCATAACGACTAAGTTAAAGCATTCAAACTTTAAATTTTCAGTATTTCCATTTTTATTTATACCAAATTTTTTTATTTTCAAATCACCAAACTGCTGTTCTTTAACACCTTCTGAAAACAACATTTTCCCTTGCTTTTCTTGGTGCTCCGCTGATGACCAGACAATCACCACCTTGGGTTTATTTTGCATAATATCAGAGAGGAATTGTTCAATAGGTGGTGTTTTGGGCTTGATCGGTTCAATGTCTGCCATTACCACCTTTTGTTCGCTTTTTATCGGTACTTGTTTGGCATTAATTGGTGCTATTGTGCTTTCGGAGGGTATTGCACTTGGAACATACCAAGTGGCCTTGGGCATATTCACTGGTTGCCTTTTAATTCCCACAAGATTTTGTAAAAAAGTAACGAGACGTTTTTTAACGGGTGCTGCAGGCCATAAACTTCTGATTGATATGCTAATTGGTGATACCATAATTATTACCCTTATTTCAAATAATAGCGCCATCATATTGTTCGCACTGTTGATGGCTGTATTTTGTTCATTAATTGAGCTTATTATTTGATGGAAAAATAATTATTTCTTGCAAATTTAGCCACTAAATAGAAAACGGCCAGATATTGAATCAATACCTAGCCGTTTAGTTTTATTAAATTCTGCACCCAATACGCTAAATAGTTCAAATTGCAGCTAGGCGTCAAGGGAAGTTATCCTTAGGAGCATAATAAGTATGTGACTAAGGTAACTGAGCGCAGACAACAACGCTGCTGTTTGAAATATGACGCGTAGACGCGTAAGCGTTTATTTACGACGCCACGTCGTCCCCGCCGATGAATCCTCCAACACAATTCCCATCGCCGTTAATGCATCACGTGCAGCATCGGCTTGTGCCCAATCTTTATTTTGACGTGCATCTAAGCGCTGTTGAATTAACGCTTCGATTTTTGCAACTTCCGCGTCATCTTCACCTTGAGCACCGCCTTTTAAAAAGCTTTCTGGGTCTTGTTCCAGTAAGCCGAGCACGCCTGCTAGTTCACGCAGTTCAGCTGCCATACCGTTAGCAG
Organism: Providencia sp. UF-224; assembly: GCF_058245955.1. NCBI lineage: Bacteria > Pseudomonadati > Pseudomonadota > Gammaproteobacteria > Enterobacterales > Morganellaceae > Providencia > Providencia sp. UF-224. The sequence goes on from NZ_JBSICC010000013.1 coordinate 77,504, forward strand.
CGGCCATATCTTCCGCTTTCAAACGGTTGATTTCACGCACCATGTCAAATAACACGGAATAGGCTTCTGGTGTATTGAAGTCGTCATTCATGGCTTCAACGAAGCGTGCTTTAAAGGCTTCACCGCCCGCTGCTTTTGCTGATTTATCTGTGCCACGTAATGCTGTGTACATGCGCTCTAACGCAGTACGCGCTTGCTTCAGGTTTTCTTCTGTGTAATTCAGTTGGCTACGATAATGGCCTGAAAGCAGGAAGTAACGCACTGTTTCAGCATCGTAATACTCGAGCACATCACGAATAGTGAAGAAGTTATTGAGAGACTTCGACATTTTCTCTCTATCAACCATCACCATCCCTGAGTGCATCCAATAGTTAACATATGGGCCATCATGAGCACAGGTCGATTGCGCAATTTCATTTTCATGATGCGGGAACATTAAGTCCGAACCACCACCGTGAATATCAAAATGATTACCCAATGTTTTGCTATTCATCGCAGAACACTCAATGTGCCAACCCGGGCGGCCTAAGCCCCATGGTGACTCCCAGCTTGGCTCCCCTTCTTTGGACATTTTCCAAAGCACGAAATCCATTGGGTTACGTTTAACGTCTGCAACTTCAACGCGAGCACCCGCTTGAAGCTGTTCTAAATCTTGACGAGATAACAGCCCGTAATTTGGGTCAGTTTTCACTTCAAACATCACATCGCCGTTATCCGCCACATAAGCATGGCCACGTTCGATTAAGCTTTCAGTTAGCTCAATAATTTCGCCGATGTGGCGTGTGGCACGTGGTTCGCTATCAGGGCGTAGAATATTCAACGCATCAAAATCTTTGTGCATTTCCGCTAACATGCGAGTGGTGAGTTCTTCAACACTTTCGTTATTTTCTGCAGCACGTTTAATGATTTTATCGTCGATATCCGTCACGTTGCGAACATAATTCAAATCATAGCCTAAATAGCGCAAATAACGGCTAATTGCATCAAATGCCACAAATGTACGGCCATGGCCGATATGACACAAGTCGTAGATAGTGATGCCACACACATACATCCCAATCTTTCCTGCGTGGATGGGCTTAAACTCTTCTTTTTGACGACTTAGTGTATTAAAAATTTGTAGCATCTGGACTTTTCCATGTAAGTGAAAAATGATTATCGATTTCTATCGGTAAAATACCATGTTATTGAACCCCGATCACCTTAAGAATGCAAGGGTTTACCCTGCCTTTTCTTGTTGAATTCAACAGGCATTTAATACACACCTATTATGCTATAAAGCACCGGCAAAATGCACTGTCACTTCAAGTCGGGTTTTATCTGTGATATAAACGTGCAGATCTCAACGCTTTCGCAAGATAGCGCACAAAAAACAATTATTCAGGATAGCTATTATGGTTACATTTCATACCAATCACGGCGACATTGTTATCAAAACATTTGACGATAAAGCGCCAGTCACAGTCGAAAACTTTTTAACTTACTGCCGTGAAGGTTTTTACAATAATACCATTTTCCACCGTGTTATTAACGGCTTCATGATCCAAGGCGGTGGTTTTGAGCCGGGCATGGAACAAAAAAACACGAAAGCGCCTATTAAAAACGAAGCAAACAACGGTTTAAAAAACACCCGTGGTACGCTGGCAATGGCTCGTACTAACGACCCTCACTCTGCCACCGCACAATTCTTTATCAACGTTGCTGATAATGACTTCTTAAACTTCCGTTCAGAGCGCCCAGATGGCTGGGGTTACTGCGTATTTGCTGAAGTCGTTGAAGGCATGGACGTGGTTGATAAAATCAAAGGCGTTTCTACTGGCCGTAGCGGTTTCCACCAAGACGTTCCTCGTGAAGATGTTGTGATTGAAAAAGTGACTGTCAGCGAGTAATCCTGCCTCTATGTCCACTTACATCATTGCAGATCTGCATTTGAGTGAAGATGAACCGGCGATCACCGCCGGTTTTATCAATTTTATTCAACAGCAAGCCATCCACGCCGATAGCCTGTATATCCTCGGTGATTTTTTCAATTATTGGGTGGGCGATGACGATAACACCCCGCTTCATCAACGCGTCGCAAACGAGCTAAAACAGCTCACAGCAAAAGGCATTCCTTGTTATTTCATTCATGGCAACCGCGATTTTTTAATCGGTAAACGCTATGCCAAGCAGTGTGGAATGACAATTTTGCCCCAAGAAACCCTTCTCGATATTTATGATAAGCGCATTTTAATTCTACACGGTGATACCTTGTGCACCGATGATATGGCTTATCAAAACTACCGTAAAAAAGTTCACACGCCTTGGATCCAACGTGTTTTTCTCACACTTCCGCTGTTTATTCGCCGTCGGATCGCGCAAAAAATGCGTAAAAACAGCCAATATGCCAGTAGCATGAAAGCGGAATCCATTATGGATGTTAATCCACAAGCGGTTGTTGACGCACTACAAAGACACCAAGCCCAATGGATGATCCACGGCCATACCCACCGCCCCGCCATTCATGAAATCAATATTGGCGGAAAGCTACATTTCCGTGGAGTATTAGGTGCATGGCACCATGACGGTTCTGCCTTTGTGATTAATGAACAAGGCATCGAACTGATTTTCTTTCCCTTCGAATAACCACAGACAATTTCTTGGTCGTAAACGCGACCGTTTGCTTATTTATTAATCACGCAAACGTTTTCCTTGCTGCTTTGTCGTGATATGATCGACTCAATTCAATTCTCCACCTTCGGGTGACGTTTTTTTCAATACAGGAAAGCACCAAATGACTGCCCAAGCTTCTGCTCAATCTGCGGCAAAAATCGCCATTGTTATGGGTTCGAAAAGTGATTGGACGACCATGCAGCACGCTGCTGATGTATTAACCGAACTCCAAATTCCTTTTCACGTCGAAATTGTCTCCGCACACCGTACACCCGATAAACTGTTTTCATTTGCCGAAACTGCCAAAGCAAACGGCTTTGATGTAATTATTGCAGGCGCTGGTGGTGCAGCCCATTTACCGGGGATGTTAGCGGCCAAAACCTTAGTGCCTGTTTTTGGTGTTCCTGTACAAAGTGCCGCACTCAGTGGTGTTGATAGCTTATATTCCATCGTCCAGATGCCAAAAGGTATTCCTGTGGGCACCTTGGCGATTGGTAAAGCAGGTGCTGCAAATGCCGCATTACTAGCGGCGCAAGTCTTAGCTATCGCTGATGACGCTGTTTTTAAGCGCTTATCCACATGGCGTGAAACACAAACTAACGACGTACTCAATAACCCAGACCCGAGGGACGCGTAATGAAACCCGTTTGCGTACTGGGTAACGGTCAACTCGGCCGTATGTTGCGCCAAGCTGGTGAGCCGCTGGGCATCGCGGTATTCCCTGTTGGGCTAGATGCAGAACCTGAAGCCGTTCCTTATCAGCAAAGTGTGATCACCGCTGAAATCGAACGTTGGCCTGAAACGCCATTGACCAAAGAATTAGCACGCCACAATGCCTTTATTAACCGCGATATTTTCCCGCGTTTAGCCGACCGCTTTCCGCAAAAGAGCCTGTTTGATAGTTTAAATTTGTCAACCGCCCCTTGGGCACTGCTTGAATCCCCTGCACAATGGTCTGAATTATTCTCCTCACTGGGTGATTTTCTGATAGTCAAGCGCAGAACAGGCGGTTATGACGGGCGCGGCCAATGGCGTATACGCCCCGGCGATGAAATCAATCTACCGGCTGAAATCTACGGTGAATGCATTGTCGAGCAAGGCATCCCTTTTGATGCTGAAGTGTCTGTCATTGGTGCACGTAATGCTGCGGGTGAATCCGTTTTTTACCCTATCACTCACAATTTGCACCAAGAAGGCATCTTACGCACCAGCGTTGCGTTCCCAAAATCCACAAATCCCCAGCAAGAGACCGCACAAACTATGTTAAGTGCGGTGATGGATGAGCTTGGTTATATTGGTGTGATGGCGATGGAATGCTTTGTTGTCGGCGACACACTGCTTATCAATGAAATTGCCCCTCGCGTACATAATAGCGGGCACTGGACACAAAACGGGGCCTCAATCAGCCAATTTGAGTTGCATTTACGTGCCATTTTGAATCTGCCAATGCCATCTCCTGAAGTATTCAGCCCTGCGGTGATGGTGAACTTAATTGGTACTGGTGTGAATATTGATTGGCTCAATTTGCCACTCGTCCACTTGCATTGGTATGAAAAAGAGGTGCGCCCAGCCCGCAAAGTTGGCCACTTAAACCTCTCCCACAGCGATTGCCCACTGTTAGCCGAAACCCTTAGCGCATTAATTCCTCTGTTACCAAATGAGTACAAAAGTGGCATTGAGTGGGCAAATGCAAAATTAGACTGGTACTCTCGTCAATAAATAGGGAAAATAGCCCTTAATCGATGCCCGAACTTGTTTTCGGGCATTCTGCTATTTTCGCCGTCATCCAGATGATAACTCTCCTGACTAAAGGTGTGCGGCATGACTGGAGTTACTATGTCCTCGCAGCATTTTAGTCCGTTTTATCAGTGGTGTATTTTAGTTCTGTTAGGGCTAGTGTATTTTTTAGCCACTGCGACCACTTTCACCTCATTAGGTGTTGTTTTGCCCGAAATGATCAGCGAACTAAAGTGGAGCTGGAGTGAAGCAGGTTTCGGCTTTACCTTATTAGGTCTAACTTGCGGGTTAGCAAGTTTCCTACCTTCCCTGTTAATCCGTAAAGTCGGTGTGCGAGCCACATTATTGCTCGGCACCTTGGTGTTCGTTGCAGGCTTTTATAGTCTTTATTCCACCAACACCATCAGCACCTATTTCTTAGGAACCGCCTTGATTGGTATTGGTTTTACCTTATTAGCTACCGTGCCCGGCACTTACGTACTTTCCCGATTATTTGAAAAACAGTCCCTCGCTTTTGGCTTGTATTTCACCATTGGTGGGCTCGGTGGGGTTGCAGGGCCATGGATTTATTTCTACGCCTCAAACCAATTGGGCTCGTGGCGTATGCACTGGGTTTTATGCGCGGTCTATCTCAGCATCGTCACACTTATCACTATCTTTATGCTGCGAGAAGGTAAACAAGAGCAAGAACACGCCAAAAAAGTGATGCAAAAACAGGTCAGTAATGCAAGCAAACCCATTTACCGTACTGCCGAAGTATGGACGGTTGGACGCGCTCTGCGTACGTGGCAATTTTATTTAATCGCTGCAACTTATACGTCATTTTTATGGTGTGGGATTACCGTAAATAGCTTTGCAGTTGCCCATATTGAAGAACGAGGCTTCGGTATGACAGTAGCGGTTTCATTACTGAGTACGATGGCTTTTGTAAATGCATTCTCACGTTTTATTGGTGGGGCTGCTGGAGAATGGCTGGAGCCGAAAAAACTGCTTATTGGCAGCTTAATTATTATGGTGTTAGGGGTTATCTTCCTCAGTATCGCAAGCTCTTGGTTCTGGTTAATTTTATTTGTGCTGTTTGTAGGGATTGGTTACGGCATGACATTCTTGGCCTCAAGCGTTTTGCTATCAAACTACTTTGGCCGCGGGCCTTATTTAGAGCTATTTTCTGTGGTTAACTTGATTTCAACTATTGCCTGTTTAGCGCCATTTATCGCAGGTGGGATCAAGGACTACACAGGTAGCTTCACCCCCGCATTTTTAGTGATTGCCGCCCCTGTTGTGGTGATCCTCGGTTTGACCTTAATGATGAAACCACCTTCCCTCAACGCCAAATAAAAAATCCCGAGCACAAGCTCGGGAAAATAATAACCAAGGGAAAATGATCAGAAAACCAGATATTGGATCAAAACATGCGTTTCATATTGTGCCACCATAAACCACAATGAGGTGGCACAAAGTCAATCAAGGCTTTAACAATTCAGGCACTTTCAACAGAATAAACTCGTTATCATCGGCTTTATTAGGATCACGGCTCGATGAAAATGGGTAGTTATTGTCATTTCCAACAATAATATGTTCGCCGTCAACCACGTCCACGTTCTCAATCGTGAAGAATGGGAAAGTAAACACCCCATCATTCAGTGGCTTTCTAGCCTGACTATTTGGGTCTTTAATATTCATTAAATCAATGTACGCCTGCTTATCAACCGCACCGCCGACGTTTTCGTCTGAAAATGCAATGCGGTATACGCGTTTAAATTTCGCGAGGTTACTAAAGCAATTTTCCGTGTTTGCACTGCCCGCGGCGCAGGCTTTATCCGATGTCCCCTCACCATTATCACGTTCGATAATTAAGCCGTGGGTCTCATCGATTAAATTAAAATCGCCGATAGCATTTTGATTGTCTTCAAATACATACAACCAACTTCTACCTGTCCAATCTTGTTTTTTCACATCAAACTCAAGAATGCGAGCAGCACGTTTGCCATCTACATTTTCATAATCTTGTTTCTCATCTACCCAAATCGCCCCTTCAAGCATTGGGTACAGTTTTGAACCGTCTGGCGAGGAGGCCATCCCTTCAAATCCTTTTGAGCGATTAACTTGGAAAGCCACTTTATCCGTTGGTTTACCCGGTGTGGTGACTTGGTAATGATCAGGGGAAACCACTTTTTTGCCATCGACTTGCGTTTCAAACAGGGCTAGCACTTTGCCATCCAAATCCATTTTTAACAGGTATGGGCCAAATTCATCCCCTACCCATAACGCGCCATCCGCAAATTGAAAACTTTCTGGGTCAAAATCACTGCCCGTTAAATAACGTTCCTTTGTGCTCTCATTAATAATATGAAAAGGAATGATTTTATCGGGATCATGGAAAAAAACCGTTTTGAGTGGTGTGGTTTTGCCTGATTTAAAATCGATATCATATTGCGTCACATACAGCATCGAGTCTGGTGAATTCACTTTATTACCGAACCCATTATCCGTTAACACCCAATAGGTACCATCCGCCATACGTTTAATCCCCGAATGGCCTTGTAATGGCTGCCCTTTAATTGGAATGTGTTTTCCTGTTGGGCGATCAGCGGATTTTCCTTCCACTTTACCGAGGGTATCAACGCGTGTCCCCGTGGTGAATTTACCGCTAACTTGTAAGTCTGAAGGCGCATTTTGTGGTGCAGGCACCGTGGAATCAACAGGAAGAATAGAATGCCCCGCTAATGTGGCAGGCACTTCTTGTTGAGCGAACCCTGAGAGGCTGAATGAAATCAAGCTTGCCAATAAAGAAAACGAGCCAACTTTTTGTTTAACTGAGCGTTTAATTGAATTTTTATGCTGCATGGTTATGTTTCCATTTTAAGGCTATCAATAATCGACGGCGGAATCATAACTTGAGTGAATGACGGTTTTGTGAAGGATTGAAGACAGTTATTTTAATTGGGCGTAAATGATTTCACGCCCAATTATTCTTTATAAACTAATCACCCATTGGGTAATCGGCGGTGCTGGCTGCCTGTGCCTAATAAACGCAAGCCTAACCAGCCACCACAAATAGACAGCAAAATAGCCGCGCACAGAGGCAATAACACCCACATACGCCATTCAGGTTGCCATGGGAAATCAAACACTTTGCTCTGCAATAACCACAGGGCAATTTCAGCACCAAAGGCTGCGGCAAGGCCAGCCATTAAGCCAAGCAATGCAAACTCGCTCCATAAGGTTCTACGCATCAGTTTTTTGCTTGCGCCCAAGGTCCGATAGACCACCAGCTCCCGTTCCCGTTGGCTCATTCCCACTTGAATTTGCGCCAGCAATAGCAATAACCCACAGAAAATCACCAAAACCACCATCACTTCAAGGGCTTGGCTGACTTGCTGAAGAATTTGCTGAATCTGCGTAATGATAGCCCCCGTATCCAACACATTGATAGTCGGATAATGGCGGCTAAGTTGTGTCAATAACTGGCCATCACCTTCATAATGAAAACTACTCAGCCATGTTGCAGGCATTTTCGATAAGCTTTCTTCCGAGAAAATAAAGTAGAAATTCGGTCGTAAACTTTCCCAGTCTACCGTTCGGATACTGCTTACTGTCGCCGAAAAGACTTGTGCTCCCGCATTAAACGTCAGCTTATCCCCCAGTTTTAACCCTAACTCTTTGACAACAGTTTGTTCGATGGACACTTCACCCGCTTTCGGTGGCCATGTGCCTTCATCCACAATATTTGCAGGCGCCAATTGGGATTGCCACGTCAAACTGAGTTCACGCCTCACCGTGTTATTGTTCGGGTCGCGCTTATCAGCCCACTCAATAGCAGATTGGTCGTTAATATCGGTTAAGCGTGCCAATACCACGGGGTTAAACTCGGTAGGTTTAACTTGATACTGTGCCAATAGCTGAGTTACAGGCTTAAGCTGTGACTCGTTCATATTAATTAGAAAATAATTTGGGCTATCCGCGGGGAGTTGTTGCTGCCAACGATCGAGCAAATCCCCTCGCACTAAAATTAATAATGCCAACAACATAAACGAGAGCGAAAATGCGCTCATTTGGGTGATAGTCTGTAACGGTTGGCGTAATAAACGGCTCACAGAAAGACGCAAACTCAGTTGGCGAAACTTAATGTGCCTCAGCCCCCAAAGCCCGACCCAGCCAATTAAAGCCAATAAAATCGCAACGACAACAATCCCCGCCAAAATCGACCATAACAGAGGGTTTACTCCCGCAAAAACAAATAACCCGCCCACGACAATTAAAATAACCACAGGGAGATAGTAATGCAGCGGCCACACAGGGGATTTTGCATCTTCACGTAACACCCGAGAAGGTTGGGTCGCCATCAATTGGTAATAAGGTCGACTGCCTACAATAATGGCAATGATAAACAATGTCCCTATCGCCCAGACCCACGGCATTAGGCTAGCAGGAGGCAATTCTTTTGGCAGCATTGCGCCCAGAATTTGCATCAGAATGCCCTCAAAGGCTAGCCCTAATAATGAACCTAATAACGCCGCTGCCACTAAAATGACTAACCACTGGCCAATGATCCATTTGCGTAGCGCACTACGCCCTGCCCCAAGGGTTTTTAGAACCGCAATCAGCTGGTGACGGCTGCGGCAATAGTGAGTCATAGAAACCACAACAGCAGCAATCGCTAATAACAGGGTTAATAAGACAGATAACAACAAAAACTGCTGAGCACGTTGGAAGGTTTTCCCCACCGCGCCATTGTCTTCACTTAAGGTATACCAGCGCTGGTCATTGCGCAGGTCTTTATCAAATTTCTGTTTAAATGCATCGATAACCTGACTATCTCCCGCAAACATGTCGCGATAGGTTAAACGGCTACCGAGCTGAATTGCCCCTGTTAACGGTGCGTCTTCAATCGCAATTAATACCCTTGGTGCAATCTGGAACGGGTTAAAACCACTATCAGGCTCTTGGATTAACTTGCCAGAAACCTTTAATGTCGCATCACCGATATCAATATTATCGCCAATGCTCAGATTCAATAACTCTAATAAGCGAGGGGCAACTAACACCTCCCCTTGGGTTGGTACTAACCCCTCAGGTTCTGTAACTAACCCACCATATAGCGGATAAGCCTTGTCAGCGGCTTTGACTAACACCAACTGTGGTCGGGCATCTTCATCTTCCGTTGCATAGGCCATCGTCGAAAATGAAATCTGCTGACTCAGTTTTAACCCGTCTTTTTGGGCCTCTTGCAACCAAGCGGGCTCGCTCGGGTGTGAGGAGCGTAGAACCAGATCCCCGGCAAGTAGCTCACGGCTTTGGTAGCTCATGCTGTTTTCAATACGGTCACTAATGCGCCCTAACGCTAATACACACGCAACAGCGAGCGTGAGCGCTAACCAAACAATCAGTAATGAGGGCGTTTTCCATTCACGCCAGAACCAACGCCAAATCATGCTTCTTCCCTCAATTGCCCATCAACTAAGCGTAAGCGGCGCTGGCAACGTGCGGCGAGTTCGTTATCGTGTGTGACTAAAATTAGCGTCGTACCATGTTCTTTGTTCATGGCAAACAGTAAATCAGCAATTTTATCCCCTGTTTGCCTATCGAGGTTACCTGTTGGCTCATCGGCGAATAAAATTTGCGGCCGACCATTAAATGCACGCGCAAGCGCCACACGTTGTTGTTCACCACCAGAAAGCTGCGGTGGCATGTGCTTCATGCGATCTTTCAAGCCTAAGTCAGTCAGTAACTCTGCTGCATGTTGGTAGCTCGATGACTCTGACTCTCCACGTAGTAGCGAAGGTAACTGCACGTTTTCAATGGCATTTAATGTGGGGATTAACATAAATGATTGAAACACAAACCCCACGCTTTGTGCACGTAAACGGGCGCGTTCTTCTTCATCCATACGTGTTAGGTCTTGACCCAATAAATTCACCGTGCCACTCGTGCCATCATCTAAGCCCGCAATGATCCCAAGCAGGGTTGATTTCCCCGATCCAGACTCGCCAATTAAAGCAATTGTTTGACCAGACTCGACAATTAGCTCAACACCTTGCAATATAGTCAGTTCATGTTCACCTTGACCAACACGTTTAATGAGATGATGAACTTCAAGAATATTATTCGCCGACATATATTGGTTTTTCTCCTGTTACTGACTGCAAGTGGACACGCCCTTGCGTCAACTAAGCTATTGATCTTAGGTGATAGCCTAAGTGCAGGCTACCGTTTACCGGCTGAGCAGGCATGGGCCTCTTTGCTTGCCGACCGCTGGCAGAAACTGTCTCCGCCTATTGAGGTGGTCAATGGCAGCATTAGTGGCAATACATCAGCACAAGGGCTGGAACGCCTTTCTACCTTATTGGAACAAAATAAACCGAGCTGGGTGCTGATCGAATTAGGCGCTAACGATGGTCTGCAAGGCTTACCTGTCGAACAACTGGAAACTAATTTACAGCAAATTATCGACCAAATCGTGCAATCGGGTGCAAAACCGCTCTTAATGCAAATTCGTATTCCACCAAATTATGGAAAACGTTATACAACAAGCTTTGAAAAAGTGTACCCAAAATTAGCGGATAGCAATCAAATTCCGTTACTGCCTTTTTACATGGAGACTGTTATCACTAAGCCGGAATGGATACAACAAGATGGGATACACCCGACTGTTGAAGCACAGCCATCCATTGCTGACTTTATGGAAAAACAACTTTCCGCACATATTTTACCCTCAAACAAGTAAAATAGACGGTAAACAAACGCGATAAAGGGCTCTTTATACGCGAAATAAATTCAGTTGCATGAAATGAAGGTAAAGTTATGCAAACATCCGCACGAAACGGAAAATCGGTTCTGATCACTGGTGCATCAAGCGGTATCGGCTTTTGTGCTGCCCAAACTCTGCGCCAGCGTGGCTACCATGTGATTGTCGCGTGTCGCAAAGAGAGCGATATTTTACGCTTGAGAGACCTTGGCTTTGATACTGTTGCTCTCAACCTTGATGATAAAGATAGCATAGATACAGCGGCACAAGAGGTGCTAACACTCTGTAATCACCGACTTTTCGGATTATTCAACAATGCGGGATTTGGGGTTTATGGGCCATTAAACAGTGTGAATCGGGAACAGCTTGAAGCCCAGTTTTCCACCAACTTTTTCGGAGTCCACCAATTGACCTTCCAACTGCTGCCCGCCATGCTAGCACACAACGAAGGGCGCATTGTGCAGACCAGTTCGGTGATGGGAATTATCTCTACGCCGGGTCGTGGTGCTTATGCCGCGAGCAAATATGCATTGGAAGGTTGGTCAGATGCCTTGCGGTTAGAATTAAAAGGCAGCGGTGTTTTTGTGAGTTTAATTGAGCCGGGGCCCATTCACACAGCATTTACGCAAAATGTTGAACAAACTCAGAAAGATAAACCGGTTAAAAACCCGGGGATTGCCTCACGCTTTACCTTAACCCCAGAGCATGTGGTGGAAAAGCTTATCCATGCGTTAGAAAGCCCACGTCCACGCGTACGTTATTCCGTTACCCTTTTGACGGTGGCTGTTCGAGTACTTAAACGTATTTTACCTGACAAACTGATGGATAAAATACTGGCAAATCAGGGAAAAAAGGCTTGAAAAAAGCAAAATAAGCCCCACTCTACTATTAATGCTAACTCATTCAAAAGAGATACCCTATGTTTGCGAATAACGCCCAAATTATTGATATTAACGAAACCAACCTTCATCAAGTCATTGAACAATCAATGAACTTACCCGTCATGTTCTACTTTTGGTCACCGCGTAGCCCCCATTGCCAAGAATTTGGCCCAATGTTGGAAAAAATTGCCAACGACTACGCAGGTTTATATATCTTAGCTAAAGTTAATTGTGACGAAGAGCAAATGATTGCCAGCCAGTTTGGCTTAAAAGCCATTCCAACAGTGTATGTGCTGCAAAATGGTCGCCCCGTTGACGGCTTTGAAGGGCCACAGCCAGAAGAGGTGGTGTTAGAAATTTTATCCCGTGTTCTACCAAGCCCTGAAGAGCTGAAAGCAGCGCAAGCGGCTGAATTAATTGCTGAAGGTAAAACACAAGAAGCGTTGCCTCTGCTGAAAGAAGCTCATCAACTAAACCCGAAAAATAGCGATATCACGCTGTTATTGGCGGAAACACAAATTAACCTAAAACTCGTCGATGAAGCACAAACCACCTTAGATGTAGTGCCATTACAAGACAAAGACAGCCGTTATCAAGGGCTGATTGCGCAAATTGAGTTGTTAAAACAAGCGGCAGATACCCCTGAAATTCAGCAATTGCAGGACGAATTTAATCAAGATCCGCAAAATACCACATTAGCCGTTCAATTAGCGCTAAAATTACATGAAGTGAACCGTAACGAAGAAGCGCTTGAGATGTTATTTAGCTTCTTACGTAAAGACTTAGGTGCCGGTGACGGTGCGGTGAAAAAAACCATGATGGATATTATGTCTGCCATGGGAACGGGCGATGCGATTGCGAGTAAATATCGCCGCCAAATGTATTCATTACTTTATTAATTAAGGGTTAGATATGGACTTGTTCGCCTTTGGTGCCATCCCGATTATTATTTTTGTGGCCATCGTTATTGTTTTCACCTGCGTTAAAACAGTACCGCAGGGTTTCCAATGGACGGTTGAACGTTTTGGGCGTTACACCCGTACATTGCAACCTGGGCTGCATATTATTGTGCCATTTATGGACAAAATTGGCCGCCGCATCAATATGATGGAACAAGTCCTTGATATCCCATCCCAAGAAGTTATTTCACGGGATAACGCCAACGTTACCATTGATGCTGTGTGCTTTATTCAAGTGGTTGACCCTGTTCGTGCCGCTTATGAAGTCAGCAATTTAGAGCTCTCCGTGCTTAACCTGACGATGACCAACATTCGTACCGTGTTAGGGTCAATGGAGCTTGATGAAATGCTGTCTCAGCGTGATTCAATCAACTCCCGCTTATTACACGTCGTAGATGAAGCCACTAACCCGTGGGGCGTGAAAATTACCCGTATTGAAATTCGTGATGTGAAGCCGCCAAAAGAACTTATCAGCGCGATGAATGCGCAGATGAAAGCGGAACGAACAAAACGTGCCGATATTTTAGAAGCGGAAGGTATTCGCCAAGCGGCAATCTTGAAAGCTGAAGGTGAAAAACAATCGCAAATTTTAAAAGCTGAAGGGGAAAGGCAGTCTGCTTTCTTACAAGCAGAAGCCCGTGAAAGAGCCGCAGAAGCGGAAGCCAGAGCCACCCAAATGGTGTCTGAAGCTATCGCCGCTGGGGATATGCAAGCCATTAACTACTTCGTGGCACAAAAATACACGGACGCTTTAACCAGTATCGGCTCGGCGCAAAACAGCAAAGTGATTATGATGCCATTAGAAGCCAGTAACTTAATGGGGGCTATCGGCGGCATTACTGAGCTCATTAGCGAAAGCAAGAAAACCACGCAAAAGGCAAAAGAATGATAGAGCTTATCAGTGCTCAACCGGCATGGTTTTGGCTGTGCCTTGGTGGGTTGTTACTGATTGCTGAGTTACTTGGTACAGGCGGCTATTTGCTTTGGACAGGGATTGCCGCTGTTGTCGTCGGTTTATTGACTTGGGCTTTGCCCTTCCTGAGTTGGGAGTGGCAAGGGATTTTATTTGCCGTCTTTACCCTTGTTTCTGCCGTGTTATGGCGCAAATGGTTAAGCGGCCGTAAAAAAAGTAAAGCCGATGATGTCAACCAAATCAGCCACCAGCTTGTGGGCTTTAAAGCCCGTTTATTAACGGATACCGAAGAAGGTTTTAGCCGTGTACGTCTTGCTGATGGCAGTTGGCGGGTATACAGCGATGTTCCACTTCTCGCGAATACTGAAGTGGTGGTTATCGCCGTTGATGGTATTACACTGCAAGTTAAGCCTTCTGGTGATGGCAACAGCCACGCGCCAGATGGTCAATAATTGGGCAGTCAGCTCCATCGTCCCCCGGGCACACATCCACCAGCTCTTGTAATGTATCGCGAATAGCAGACAGTTTTAAAATTGTCTGCTCTATTTCATTTATCTTAGCAATGGTTGTGCTTTTTACATCGGCGCTATGTCTGGTTGGATTACGAAACAGCCCCAATAACTCACCACATTCATCCAAGGTAAAGCCAACGTCTTTGGCTTGTTTAAGCAACACCAGTTCATTTAAGTGCCGTTCTTGATAATAGCGGTAACTATTCTCCCCCCTTTCCGGCGGTGTGATCAGCCCTTTATCTTCATAAAAACGGATGGCTTTTGCAGTTAGGCCTGTTTTTTTGGCAATTTCACTAATATTCATAATAACCCCTTGACCTTAACCTTGCTGGAAGGTGTAACCTTTGCTCATTGTCGAATTATAGACCTAATTGTAGATAAAGTTATAGACCCAAATTCATCGAACGGGTTCGGAGGCTGCAAAATGAGTAACAAAATTATCCTAAAATTACAGGGACTAAGCTGCATGCACTGTGTCGGCTCTGTCACTAAAGCATTAGAAGCGCGTGGTGATGTGGCAAATTTAAACGTCACTATTGACTACGCGACGTTAGAAAGTGATACCAATGTTGCTGATATCATCAACACAATTACTGAAGCAGGCTATGAAGCCGAAGTCGCATCAGCACCTGATGTCGAATTACAGCTTTCGGGTTTGAATTGCATGAAATGTGCAGGCAAAACCCAAAAAGCCCTTGAAGAAGTTGAAGGTGTTGCCGCTGCGGTGGTAAATACCACTCAGGCAAAAGTGTATGGCACAGCTGATGCACAAACCTTAATCGCTGCGGTTGAGCAAGCTGGATTTAAAGCCCAGCTGCCACAATCCGATGAAGTGACCTTATCCCTTTCAGGTTTAAGTTGCATGAAATGTGCAGCAAAAACCCAACAAGCACTTGAAGCCGTTGATGGTGTCACAAGTGTGCAAGTGGATACAACGTCTGCGGTCGTGCAAGGCTCTGCCCCAGTCTCGGCGTTAATTGCTGCGGTTGAAGCGGCAGGTTACCAAGCCACAGAAGGTGAATCTCACCCAAAAACTGAGCCGCTGACTACCCAAACTGAACAGCCGGATGCTGATTCAGCGGCAATTTGTGACATTCCGGCACAAGAGTCTGATTTAGGTGAGCAACCTGACATCGACCCAACCGATGACAGCGTACAGTTATTGCTTGATGGCATGACCTGTGCAAGCTGTGTCAATAAAGTGCAAAAAGCACTCAGCGGCGTCCCCGGCGTGGAAAACGCACGAGTGAATTTAGCTGAGCGCAGCGCATTAGTCACAGGAACGGCTAAGCCCGATGACCTGATCAATGCTGTGGTAAAAGCAGGCTATGGTGCTGAAATTATTCAAGATGAAGCCAAACGCCGCGAGCGCCAACAAGAAGTGGCTCAAGCCAATATGCGCCGCTTCCGTTGGCAATCCGCCTTAGCCTTAGCCCTTGGTATCCCTGTGATGGTATGGGGGATGATGGGCGATAACATGGTGCTGACGGAGCAAAACCACACCACGTGGCTCACCATTGGGGTATTAACCTTCCTCGTGATGGTATTCGCAGGTGGGCATTTTTATCGCAGCGCATGGCAAAGTTTGAAAAATGGCAGTGCCACCATGGACACCTTGGTCGCACTCGGTACAGGGGCTGCATGGCTCTACTCTATCGTCGTCAATATTTGGCCTGAATGGTTCCCTGACCAAGCTCGCCACCTTTATTACGAAGCCAGTGCGATGATTATCGGTTTGATTAACCTTGGTCATGCGTTAGAGCAACGAGCGCGCCAACGTTCATCCAAAGCCCTTGAAAGATTACTCGATTTAACGCCACCAACTGCGCGTGTCGTCACGGAGCAAGGCGAAGTTGACATGCCGTTGGAGCAAGTGAAAAAAGGTATGATCTTGCGCTTAGCAACGGGTGACCGTGTCCCTGTCGATGGGGAAATCATTGAAGGGGAAGTTTGGTTAGACGAAGCGATGCTGACGGGTGAGCCTATCCCCCAGCAAAAAAGTAAAGGTGACCCTGTGCATGCAGGCACCGTTGTACAAGATGGTACGGTGCTATTTCGTGCGGCGGCAGTCGGTAGCCAAACCACATTAGCACGGATTATCCACCTTGTTCGCCAAGCGCAAAGCAGTAAGCCGCAAATTGGCCAAATGGCGGATAAAATTTCAGCGGTGTTTGTTCCTGTCGTTGTTGCTATTGCCTTGATTTCAGGGGCTATATGGTACTTTGTTGGGCCTGCACCACAAATTACCTATGCGCTGGTTATCACCACAACGGTCTTAATTATCGCCTGTCCATGTGCTTTAGGATTGGCAACACCGATGTCGATAATTTCAGGCGTAGGGCGTGCGGCAGAGTTTGGGGTGTTAGTGCGTGATGCGGATGCTCTTCAACAAGCTAGCGAGTTGGACACTATCGTCTTTGATAAAACAGGTACATTGACTGAAGGTATGCCTCAGGTGACTGACATCCATGTGTTCAATGGATTTGACCAAGACAGTGCATTACAGCTCGCAGCCTCTTTGGAAAATGGTTCAAATCACCCATTAGCACGTGCAGTCTTAGCCAAAGCAAAAGGGTTAACCTTACCCGCTAATGAGCAATTTCGAACATTGGCAGGCTTAGGGGTAAGTGCCATTATTGATGGCAAAACCATTTTGTTAGGTAACCAGAAGCTGTTAGCACAAAGCAATGTGGATACCGCAGATGTAGACGGTCTTTTGCATCAACAAGCCACTCAAGGGGTGACCCCTGTACTGTTGGCGGTTGAGGGTAAAGTAGCGGCGTTATTATCCATCCGTGATCCACTGCGTGAAGACAGTATCAGCGCCCTTGCTCGCTTACATAAACAAGGCTTCCGCTTAGTGATGTTGACAGGGGATAACCCAGTCACTGCCAATGCGATTGCCAAAGAAGCGGGCATTGATGAAGTGATTGCAGGCGTAATGCCAGATGGCAAATCTGCGGCAATTGAAGCCTTACAAGCAAAAGGCCACAAAGTGGCAATGGTCGGTGATGGGATCAATGATGCTCCTGCACTTGCCCGTGCTGATGTGGGTATTGCGATGGGAGGCGGTAGTGATATCGCCATTGAAACAGCGTCTATCACCTTGATGCGTCAAAGCTTACATGGTGTTGCCGATGCAGTTTCTATCTCAAAAGGGACATTGCGTAATATGAAGCAAAACCTGTTCGGTGCCTTTGTGTACAACACACTGGGGATCCCAATTGCAGCGGGTATTTTATACCCACTAACAGGTACTTTACTTAACCCTGTAGTTGCAGGAGCAGCAATGGCGCTTTCCTCTATCACTGTCGTCAGCAACGCAAACCGTCTATTACGTTTTAAGCCTGAAAAATAACCTTTAAAAAAGGGTGAGAGCCTATCTCACCCTTTTTCATCTTATTTCAATCATCAAAATACGCTAAGTGTTTGCCCTCCAAGATTTTATGGCTTAAATCGCACGATCTTTGATGCTATTTACCATCAGCTAGGTCTATACTATTAAATAATTAGCTACTTAATATTTGGAGCGCAAAATGCTTAATATTGATCGTGAAAAACTCGCCAAACTCGCTGGTGAAGAATTTAAAAAACAGCGAACATTTTTGTTAATTTTGTCTTTTTTACTGTTGGCTGGTGGTATTTTTTGTATCGTTAACCCGATGATTTCAGGCATTGCGGTCAGTACGGTGTTAGGTGTGTTGCTGATTATTGGTGGTGTTGGTGCCATTGTTAGCATACTGAGCACCGTGATTTATACTGGGTGGTCGCGCTTATTCGGCTTTGTGATTGGCTTAATCTATATTATTGTCGGCTATTCCTTCATTAAAGACCCACTGCAAAGCTTAATTGCCCTTGCCATTTTAGTCGCGGCATTATTTATTGTCGGCGGTGTCATTCGCTTATATGTCGGTTTTCAACAAATCAAATCTCCAAGTGGTTGGCTGCAAATTCTTATCGGTTTATTAGATTTCTTTATTGCCTTCCTGCTTGTCGGCAATGGGCCATTGACCTCCATTACCTTATTAACCACGTTAATTGGTATCGAAATGGTATTTAGCTCATTTAGTTTATTTACACTGCTCAGTGTGTTTAAAAACATCACTAAAAATAGCTAATTCTATTTGCCCCCTATGTGGGGGCAACCGTGATATCAATGGCGGCGACTGGTACTGGGTTGGTTTCTATCATAACCTTTAGGTTTGCCTTGATAGCTCACCTTCCCCAGTGCTTTTATTTTAAACACCTTATTAAACTGGGCTTGATAGCGCTGATATAAATTTCTATCAATTTCCCCCATAAACCCGCCTAATTCTTTTTGAAAATCAATATTCTTGTATTTATATGTACTGTATTTTGCGTTGTAAGTTCCATGCTCTTTCACATCTTTCGGGATATCATCATTTCTTAACCGTACTGTCATAAATATATTTTTGGGTAATTCTTCTCTAAATTGATACAGTGCATTTTTACAACTTGGGCACATCTTCGCTTTTTGGGAAATAATAATGTTTTTAACATTGGTGTCTTTCAACAAGGACGCTTTTAATGTTCTAAACAGATTTTTTTCACTGTGATTAACTAATTCTTTTTCCTCTTTACTCTGTGTGCCCTTCGTTTCTTGGTAACCTAACTTATCTGCCGCCCATACTTTTATGTTATTATTTTTCCTCTCTATTTCTAATCCTCCATATAAATTAATACTATACGTAAATTTTGAATGGCCATCTCGGTAAAATACCTGTGCAAAACTAATCACTCTATTAGCAACCATTTCAGGCTTATTTGCCACTATTGGGTTTTTAGCTGAATTGATTAATAGCTCACCCACAGTTTCCTCATAACTTGCGTACATCTCTTCACGGCTATTAAAAAGTACAGGAGCAAGCCCTTGCTCATCTTTAAAGGTTAAAGGGTTATTTTGCACCATTCTAAACAGATTTAAGCCATCAATAGTTCCTGCGGGATCTGCACTTAACCAACGTCCAACCCAAGGTTGGTAATAACGGCGGCCATAATAATAAAGCCCTGTAATGTCGCGTTCTTGTCCTGAATAACGTCGTGTTTTGTAGTTCGCTTCCAATGTGCTGCGTGCCGCCCAAACGGCAGTTCCGCCAAAAGGGTAAAACTCTTCATAGCTGATAAGGTTTCCGCTGCTATCAAGCTCTATATTATGGTTGCTGCCGACTCCATTAAGGCAATATCGTTCGACGTTATTCGCTATCTCACTTGGTTGCCCATATTCCCAATGTAACACCTGCACTTGTGTTTCCTTGTCCTCACCGATGCAAATCACTTGGCATTTTTCTTTATTATCAATTTGCCTAATTTCTAGGTTTGGTAAATAAATAACTTGGCTTTGCTTTTGATTTTCTTTAGTTATTTTCATTACTCTCTGGCTATTTGCATCATAGCGATAAAACTCACTCACGCTAACCCCTGTTGCGCTTTGCAATTCCTGCCGAGGCGTCCATCGAAGTATTTGGCCTTGCAAAAGCTGTTTTTGTTGCCCGCTAAGTGTAAATAACGACTCTACTTGGTTAGGTAGCTGAGCTAAATCTGCTAGTACCGCTCGATTACTTCGGTCGCTCACTGTGACTTTCACCGTATAAGCTTGTTGCATAGCTGGCGTTCGGTGATGAATTTGCGTCAAATTGCCCGCCTTATCGTAGGAATATGCGCGAAAATACTGTGTATAAATCGAATTATCAATTGATGAAGAATGAGGCAAACAGTGGCTTTGTTGGCCTTTATTGGCAATTTCTCGCCCAGTGGCATGGATCAGTTGATACAGTGAGTCATATTGATATTGCTGCTTAGGTTCAACTTTTTGGTTACGCCAAAAAAGGCTTTTTTCTGCGCCATTATGAATTCCAACTACATTACCAACAGGGTCGTAGTCATAATATAAATCTTGAAATAATTTATAGCCCAATAAATGGTTAGCAGGCCTATAGCTTCGTATACGGGATAAACGTTGTGTTTGTGCTTCATGTTCATACTCGGTCACGACACCATTGCCATGGAGCTCTCTCACTTTTTGCCCAATAGCTGAATATTCAATAAGTTGAACTATTGATTGTGGATCACTGCCTTTAACTGTTAAGTTCGATTTGATTAATTGCCCCGCAATATCATATTCTCGCAGCTGTTTATGGCCTTTTGCATCGAGAATAGAAAGGCAAGCACCTGTGGCATCGAAGGATATTTGCTGAGGAAATTTTTCGGGTGATAATGCCGTTAAACAGGTATCTCCTTGCCAATCAACACTATATTCTACGTTATCAAACTGTTGAATAAACTGCCGTGTCCATAAGATAGGCTCCCCTCGCAGTGATACCTCTTGAGTTTGCAATAACCCTGCCGTATCGAAGTGGCAGGTACATTGCCCAGCTAAATTTGCCATCTGTTCTATGAATGAATGACCTGCATATTCGAAATACTCACTCACTCTCCAGTGCCCAAACTCAACTTTTTCGTTGATTGATTTGAGTCGGCCTAACGAATCCCTCCCCTCATAGCCACATAACTTATATGTTTTATTTGAATCAATACAGATAACTAAACGCTCTTCAATATCATAGAGCTGGTAAACATCACCACTGTCAGCGCCTTGGCTAAAAACGGGGAACCCCATTAAGTCTGTTGAGTAATAAAAATTATATTGTCCACTTTCAGACAAGCGAGCATCTGCGTTTTTATCTAAAAATCCATAAATATTAAAGTGTTGAAACTCAATTCGCTCTTGCGCTTTCTGTTGAGTATTTGACTGTCGATGGTATTGGATCATGCGAATATTTAAGCCACGATTATCCAAAACGGTGATTTTTGGTGTGCCTACATGAATGTTTGAAATTAAGGGAGTTATCATGTTATCTCCAATTAAGGCTAACAAAATGATAACGCCACCTTGTTAACACGTTGCTTCACATCGTCAAACCATAATTGAAGCTTTCCTAAATTGTCATTTTCAATTTTTATCAATAACGACGAAAAATGCGTAATTGACAGGCAATGTTCGCAAATTGGCGAGAGATTGTTTAACCTATTCAATCAAGAAAAAAGCAGGGTAAAGAATGATGGGAAAACTGTTCGAAAACTTAAAAAATTGGCTGCATATGGAAACGGCGCCCGTATACCCTTATCCTGCAATTGATATTCGTTTATCAAAAGGCCTTAGACTGCATATTGTGGGCAGTATTCATATGGGAACGGAAAATATGTTTCCGTTGTCTGCCATATTACTCGATAAACTGAATCAGGCAGATGCATTAATTGTTGAAGCAGATATCACCCAAACACAGTCCCCTTTTCCTCATGATGTTGAAGTACAGCTTCCTGTTCAGCAGCGCTTAGACGAAGAGCAATACGCACTATTTTTGCAATATTGCCAAGAAATTCACCAACCACCTGAAAAATTTGATGCGCTACCCTCATGGCAAATTGCCTTGATCCTGCAAGCTACTCAAGCACAAGGACTAGGCCTACGCGGTCACTATGGCATCGATTATCAACTTATTCGCAATGCTCAGACTCAACTTAAACCAATCATTGAGCTGGAAGGCACCGCATCCCAAGTTGAATTGCTGCTTTCCTTGCCTAATAATGGGCTAGCGCTATTACAAGACTCTTTAATTCACTGGCGAGCAAACGCACGCTCACTGCAAACCATGATTGGTTGGTGGCTCGATTATCAGCCCAATAGCAGCATGACTTTGCCCAACACCTTCAGCAAAGATGTTTATCAAGTATTAATGGATAAACGAAATGCTGATTGGAGTGAACAGCTTAAAGCGCTCCCAGACGGTAATTATGTGGTTGCGGTAGGCGCGCTACACCTCTTTGGTGAGGGTAGTCTTGTTGAGTATTTGCGCCATTGTGACAGAGATAAATAAAAGGCAAAAAAATGACTCCTGCTGTTAAATTATTAGAAAAACAAAAAGTTAACTTCAAATTACACCCATACGACCATGACCCAAATGAAAACAATTTTGGTGATGAAGCCGTGCGTAAATTAGGCTTAGATGCCAAACAAGTGTTCAAAACGTTATTAGTGGCATTAAATGGCGACCAAAAAACGCTCGCGGTTGCTGTCACCCCTGTTTCTGGCCAGCTCGACCTAAAATTGGTTGCTAAAGTGTTTAAAGTGAAAAAGGTGGAAATGGCAGACCCGCAAATTGCACAAAAAACAACGGGTTACTTGCTGGGCGGCATCAGCCCACTGGGGCAGAAAAAACGTTTACCGACGGTAATTGATGACCAAGCACAGCAATATGCAACAATGTTTATTTCAGGGGGAAAACGCGGGTTGGATATTGAATTAGCGCCAGCTGATTTAGCAAGTGTGCTTACTGCCACTTTTGCGACTATCAGAAAAGACTAATACGTTAATCCTCTCGTTGAATAATGCACGGTGAAATAAAAGGCTCCGAAGTTGACATGAATTTAGAGATCAGAGCCTTTTAATGTTAGCCTAGCGCCCTCTTAGCTTTAATCACAATGAATAAAAATCTAATGACGTAGGAATGTGTTTAAAACCAAGTAACACTGAAACAGAAATCATTCCAGGCGCAAAGCCCGACAACACAATGTAATCCCCCTCAGCTAGTTGATTTTGATTAACTATGGAATAAAAACCAAATAAGTTTTGAGCAGCACCAAGGCTCCCATATTTATCATAAGCCAACTCTATTTTTTCTTTCTTTATGGCAAGTGACTCAGATAAAACATTCGGAACCCAACTTATAGGGTCATAAAAGTGGAACTTGTTGATATCTGATACCGATATATGGCTTCTATCACATAACGCGGTTACAGCCTGTTTTATCGTTTTGTCATAGTTTCTGGTAAAAACCTCGCCGCCTTCTTTCGGGCAATTAGCAACCAGTTTATTTTCTATATTTTTTAGTTGTAGTGGTAGATAATCACAAGTGCTCACACTTTGAAAATCGACGATTTCTGTTCCACTATCGGAACTTATTATCATGCAAGCTGCACCATCGCTGAGTAAGGCTTTCGTTGGGTCATTAATATCAAAGTAATGTGAATAGCAGCACGCGGCAATAATTGCGATGTGCCGATAATGGCCTTGACTAATTAATCCCGAAGCTAACTCCATCGCAGCCACGCCTCCCGACGTCCCCGCACTGATGGCCATAACTGGGCAACGTAATTTGGTCTCTTGAGTAAACTGAACGGTTTCTACGTTTTGTACACTGTTTGGGCAAGAAATAGCAACAATAACATAATCAATATCATTAACAGCCATATCCACTTGTCGCAAGGCATTAAACAAACTTTGACTCATCAATTTGGAAATATCCTGTTGATTTTCCAACCGCCAAATACTCCTGTCTTTTCCTACCGCTTTATCATGGAAGACGCTTTCTTCTTCTTTACTGGCAAGGGTTGTTTGCCTATGGTTGGGCAATACATTTGCTAAGGATATAACACTACCTTTATTTATATTTTTTTTCATATCACATACTCCGCAATGTTTTTACTCTATCCGTTGACGGTGCTAAAACAGTACGATCAATTCGTACATCAATCACTGCTGGGGCTTTAGCCTTAATGGCAGAAATAAGTGCTTTATCAAGGCTCTCTTTATCCGTTGCCCTATATCCAACCGCACCTAACCCCTCACCGATTAATGCAAAATCAGTCAATGGGATTTCACAATCTGGCGGAATAACATCTGACTCTTGCAGAAGTTGCCGGCACATATTGTAACAACCATCATTCATCACGAGCCATATCGCAGGAAGGTGATATCTCACCGCAGTGCTGACTTCATTCGTCATCAACATCGAGCCATCACCTATCACACCAATAACAACATTATTTCTATTTGCAGAAAGCCCAACTAAGCCACATGCGTATTGTCCCATTGCACCAAACCCTGGACTACTTCGATACCGAACAGGATGATAAAATTTCAAATATCGGTTAGTCCATGTAAAAGAATTACCCGCTTCAGCGGCAACATAGCCATCATATTGATTAATAACAATGTGTTGTATAGATTGCATGACTGTTCTTGGATGTAAATATCCCAAATGACTTTGATGCATCTCCGTATCTTCATAAGGGACAACATGGTGAATATTGCCAAGCCCAATCCTGTTTTTTTTCAGTTCGATATTTTGCAAGACATGCTGTAAAAATGCCCCAATTTCACATTCAATTATCGTTGTCTGTTCAGGGAGATTACCTGCCACTTCGT
The DNA here is from genome assembly GCF_058245955.1 of Providencia sp. UF-224. Lineage (NCBI taxonomy): Bacteria > Pseudomonadati > Pseudomonadota > Gammaproteobacteria > Enterobacterales > Morganellaceae > Providencia > Providencia sp. UF-224. The sequence goes on from NZ_JBSICC010000013.1 coordinate 102,131, forward strand.
GGCTATTGATTCCCACAAAAAACACGGTCGAATTTGTAAGTGAACTTTGTACATATGATGAGCTAAGCTCTCCTAAACGAGAACCCAGAATGATCACGACAGGATGGCGTTCAGCCGAAAGTTCAGCACTAATTTCTTGTTGATTAGCACCTAGCCCTGTAGCGCCTGCGTACAATGGATGTGTTTCTGGAAAAATGCCTTTTCCTCTCGGTGTTGAGATAACATGGGACTGGCTTAACTCCACCACTTTTTTTAATTGCTCTGCGGCATGACGTGCGCCAAATCCAATCCAGAAAAGTGTTTTATTATTAATAATCGCATTGGTCGCTTGATTTAATTGGAGTTGAAGTTTTTCATTATTAATCTTTCCTTCATCTTTTTTTTCACTTTCCTCACCATGCCCAGCAGTATCAATAATTGTTTTTTGTAGCGATGATGTAATAAAAAGACCAATGCAAATACCTGAAACTCGGTTTATATTTTCAGATATTGATTTTTTCGCTTTCTTATACTCAGTTAAATTTGAAACAAAATATATTTCATCAAAAAAACCTTGCCCATCATGCACACGTAAACTATTTATTTCGTCTCGTGTTGTTTCTTGCAGTTTATATTTGCCAGTGTGATAATCATCCGTAATTGATGATATAAACAATAGATTAGAACCATCTAGTCTAGCGGCTTTAACACCCGTAAGTGCATTCGTTATCCCAGGGCCTGATGTGGCAAATGCCACAGAAGGTTTATTGTTACATATACTGTATTCAGAAGCAGAAAAAACACCACCTGATTCATAACGACAATGAAATAAGTCTATTTTTTTTGAATGAAATAAAGCATCCCATAGAGGAAAAACAAACCCACCTGAAACACCAAATGCAGCATCAATATGACAATCTTCAAGGAAATTAACCAAATCTACAGCAACAGTATTTTTCATTTATGCCACCATATCTAATTAAAGTTAAACTTAAATTTATATGGTGATTTTAAAATCGTAAATTAATATAAAATAGTGGCTATTAACATATTCATCCTTCTGTTACTTATAAATAAAATAAACCAAGTAAAAATAGCCAAACACTATTACCAATACTAATTAATTTTAAAATTGAAAAATCAATCATAAAAAAGCCCCATTATCTAATGGGGCCTTATTTTCGAAAAATTATTTATTATTATAAATAATTTCACCTTTTGGTTCGTAATCTGCGGCTTTCAATGGAGAGTGTTTCTCAATATAACCTTTGAGCACCTCTGCATCTACAAATCCAGTATTTACATAGTTAGGGTGATTATCAATTTTCGGATAGCCATCACCACCAATCGCATTAAAGTTTAATGTCGCCATACGGTAAGTTTTTGATGTATCAACAGGTTTACCATCGATTTTTACATCGCTAATCGTACCGTCTTTATTTAACGTTAAATTCACATTATAGAATTGGCCATACGCCCCTGCATCCGGTTTCATATTCGCAACCGCTGTCAGGTAAGGAATGACTTCATCCCCTTTAAAATCAACGTAAACTAACTCGTTCGCAAATGGTTGAACCTTGAGTACATCTTTATAGGTAATATCACCGCTTTCGATAGAATCACGGACACCACCACCGCTCATAATGGCAAAGTCAGCACCCGCACGCTCTTTTTGAGCAGCTAACAGAAGATGACCCATATTTGTTTGCACAAAACGTACTTTGCTACGGTCGCCTTCCAGTTTGCCTTCAACAGAGCCTACCTTGACGCTTAATTGCTTATCACCTTTCTCTTGGTATGGAGTCAGTAACTTCATCATATCTGGGTTGTGTGCAATTTCCTGCGTGTAATAAACGCGCTCACTGCTGCCATCTTCTTTAGTGACTTTTTTCTTCAAGTTAATTGGAATTAACTGGTAATGTTTTAAGGTAAATTTGCCGTTTTTGAATTCGAAATCAGCACGCCCAACATATTTACCCCACTCATGGGCCTGAACAATCCATGTACCATTTTGATTGTCTGGCGCACACGGTGTACCCGGTACATAGTCCGCTTGTTTGTAGTCTTTATTTTCTTGGGACATACAAACAGGGTCTTGTGAGTGACCACCCACTATCATATCTAAATAACCAGCTGGTAAGCTGCGTGCCATTTCGACGTCACCCGGTGCGTTAGAACCGTGGTTGCCGTTATCATAGTGCCCCATATGGGTTGCTGCGATAATAATGTCAGGTTTTTCAGTCTGACGCAGTTCTTCAACGACTTTTTTCGCTTCATCTGCGGGTACGCGGAATTCCACATCAGGGAAGTTCGCTGGGTTACCGATACGAACAGTGTCATCGGTGGTCAGACCCATCACCGCAATCTTTACACCTTGCTTATCAAATACTTGGTAAGGTTTAAATAGACGTTTGCCAGTACTGGTTTGGTAAATATTGGCAGATAAGAATGGGAAAGTAGCCCATTTCTCTTGCTGACGCAGTGTTTCAAGCGGGTTATCGAACTCATGATTGCCCAATGCCATTGCATCGTAGCCCACTAAATTCATCCCTTTAAAATCAGGCTCTGCGTCTTGTAAATCAGATTCAGGCACACCTGTATTAATATCACCACCAGAGAGTAGCAATACGCTGCCACCTTGCTTCGCTACTTCGTTGCGAATTTCATCAACAACGGTTTTTTGTGCTGCTAAACCGTATTCACCGTGGTCGTTATGCCAAAAATGGCCATGATGGTCATTTGTGTGCAAAATAGTGATATTGTAGGTTTTGTCTTTTTCCCACGCGTTTGCCATCGTTGCGGGTATTAACGCTAACGATACAGTTAATGCACACGCGGATGCTTTAAATGCAAACTTCATACACTTCTCCCTGCTGGTATAGGAATTTTTATTCACGAATATTAGATTATAGTTTGTCACTGCCCGCAGATTTATAGCATAAAAATATGAGCAAGATTTGATACCTCTTGCAGAATAAGAAATTCGTTTCATAAAAATGAGATCGCCGTCAAATAATTCACTGCTGTTATTTTTCATGTGACTTATTTATTCATTTCAATAAATTGTATTTCAGTTATATTGATAACAATTATGTAACACAGAAAGCTGATAATTATGAGTGAGCAAACCACAACCCCTAACAACGCTAGTCCATCAAAACCCGTGAATAAAACAGGGAAAACCGTCTTTAGTATTCTGACGGCAATTAGTGTCTCCCATTTATTAAACGATATGATCCAATCGCTAATTTTGGCGATTTATCCTTTATTACAATCTGATTTCTCCCTAAGTTTCGCGCAAATCGGGATGATCACTCTGACGTATCAGATTACGGCATCCCTACTTCAGCCTATTATTGGCTATTACACGGATAAACACCCGCAGCCATATTCCTTACCAATTGGCATGAGCTTTACATTGACGGGGTTAATTTTATTGGCGATGGCAGAAACCTTCCCAATGATTTTATTTGCAGCCGCTTTAGTTGGGACGGGTTCTTCGGTCTTCCACCCAGAATCATCCCGTGTAGCACGTATGGCTTCAGGCGGTCGCCATGGCCTTGCTCAGTCGTTTTTCCAAGTGGGCGGTAATTTAGGGGCATCATTAGGGCCATTGCTTGCAGCGTTAATTATTGAACCTTATGGGAAAGGTAACTTAGGTTGGTTCTCCCTTGCGGCTTTATTAGCGATCGTGATTTTACTGCAAGTCAGTAATTGGTATAAGCAGCAACATCGTGCTGCCAGTAAAAAACCGATTTCTGCGGGTGATATTAAAGTTCTGCCTCGCAAGGCAGTTATTGGCTCATTAGCCGTGTTATTAGTTCTGATTTTTTCTAAATATTTCTATTTGGCGAGCATTAGCAGCTATTACACCTTTTATCTTATAGAGAAGTTTGGTGTATCTGTGCAAAATGCCCAGATACATCTGTTTGTTTTCTTATTTGCTGTTGCCGCAGGGACAATGATTGGCGGCCCTATTGGGGATAAAATAGGCCGTAAGTACGTTATTTGGTTCTCAATCCTCGGTGTCGCACCTTTTACCCTCATTTTACCGTATGCCTCACTGTACTGGACAGGCGTGCTTACAGTGATCATTGGGATGATATTAGCTTCCGCGTTTTCTGCTATTTTGGTATATGCCCAAGAGCTGATCCCCGGTAAAACAGGCATGGTATCGGGGTTGTTCTTCGGTCTAGCATTCGGAATGGGTGGTGTTGGCGCGGCAGTTTTAGGCCATATTGCTGACCAAACCAGTATTGAGCAAGTTTATCATTATTGCGCTTTCTTGCCTTTACTTGGAATTTTTACAGTATTGTTACCAAATATCGGCCATAAATAGGTTTATTTTCTTATTTTACCCACACTTACTTAAAAATAAGTGTGGGTCTTTCCCGCCATATTTCATAAAAATTTCAGCTAAAAATCCCCTAATCTTAAAGTTTGTAACGATTTAGCACCTTTAGCCTGTCTTTTTTTTAAAAACATTTCATTTTTTTAAGGAAATATTTCTCAAAAAAAGTTAAAATAGAAAAACATGCAATTTGGCATTTTAAAATGAAAGCCTCATTTTAAAAGTCAACGGCATGTACCCACCTTATATTTTCATACTAATCAGAGGAGACTAAATGGAGCATTCAACGCCCTTAATCACAACCATTGTTGGTGGTCTCGCCCTTGCATATTTGTTAGGTATGATCGCGCAGCGATTAAAAATCTCCCCACTTGTGGGCTACCTTGCAGCAGGTGTCCTTGCAGGTCCATTTACCCCCGGGTTTGTGGCAGATGCAGCGCTTGCACCTGAATTAGCTGAAATCGGTGTTATTTTGCTGATGTTCGGCGTGGGTTTACACTTTTCACTCAAAGATTTGTTGGCTGTTAAAGCCATCGCTATCCCCGGCGCAATCGCGCAAATCGCAGTCGCTACCCTATTAGGCCTTGGCTTATCGATGCTATTTGGCTGGGGCATTTTTACCGGTATTGTCTTTGGTTTATGTCTTTCAACCGCCAGTACCGTTGTTTTATTACGTGCATTAGAAGAACGGCAACTGATTGAAAGCCAACGCGGGCAGATTGCCATCGGCTGGCTGATCGTGGAAGACTTAGCCATGGTTCTTACCTTGGTACTGCTTCCTGCCACCGCCGCGATTATGAATACGGATGATGCAAGCTTCAGTGAGCTCGCACTTGGCCTTGTATGGACAATTGGTAAAGTTGTTCTATTCATATTCATTATGATTGTGGTCGGTCGTAAGGTCATTCCTTGGATTTTGTCACGTACCGCATCAACGGGTTCTCGTGAACTATTCACCTTGGCTGTCCTTGCCCTTGCGTTAGGCATCGCATATGCAGCAGTGGCTATCTTTGATGCTTCATTTGCACTGGGCGCATTCTTCGCGGGTATGGTATTGAATGAGTCTGAGCTAAGCCACCGTGCAGCACAAGACACCTTACCACTGCGTGATGCGTTTGCAGTTCTGTTCTTCGTTTCCGTCGGTATGCTTTTCGACCCGATGGTTCTGATCCAGCAACCTCTTGGCATCTTAGCTGTTCTGGCTATCATTATTATTGGTAAGTCTGCTGCCGCCTTGGTGCTTGTCAGGATGTTTGGGCACTCACGGCGAACCGCACTCACTATTTCCGTCAGCCTTGCTCAAATCGGTGAGTTCGCGTTTATCTTAGCTGGTATGGGTTTAACCCTCGGTGTGATGGATAAAGACGCGCAGAACTTGGTGTTAGCGGGTGCCATCGTTTCGATTATGCTTAACCCAGTATTATTTAGTCTGTTAGATAAATACCTTGAAAGAACTGAAACGATTGAAGAGCAGCTTCTGGAAGAAACGTTAGAAGAAGAAACGCAAGTGCCTGTGGATATCTGCGGCCACGCCATTATCGTCGGTTACGGCCGTGTGGGTGGCATGTTAGCGGACAAACTGCGTAGACGTGAAATCCCTGTCGTCGTCGTGGAAGACACACGTGCTCGCTTTGAAGAACTGGCGGAAAATGGCTTCAGTGCTATCCTCGGCAACGGTGCGAATAAAGAAACCATCAGCCTTGCCCGCATTGAGTGCGCCAAAACGTTATTATTAACTATTCCAAATGGTTATGAAGCAGGTGAAATCGTCGCGACCGCGAAAGAAATGAACCCGGACGTGACCGTTATTGTTCGTGCCCACTATGATGACGAAGTCAGCTTTATTAAAGAGCGCGGCGCCGATCACATTATCATTGGTGAACATGAAATTGCCAAATCCATGGCAACACTCATGTGTAATGATGTGGAAGAGTTCGGTTGTTCTATCGATGATATACTCGATGGCGACAACGATAAAAAAGGTGAAGGCAAAAATTTAGATGACTATCTAAAACCTGCTCACTAACCTCCTCTCTCCATAAATACAAAAAGGAAGCCATGGCTTCCTTTTTTATTACTACTGACCCGTCCTGAATAAGGTTGACACTTTTTCAATTTAAAATTGGAGAGTGCAATGAAACCAATCACTAAACGAAC
>NZ_JBSICC010000140.1:0-268 GCF_058245955.1 Providencia sp. UF-224
GCCGAGCAGCCAGGCGGTGAGGGGGGCGAACAGCATATAAGCCAGCGCGAATATCGATATCAACTGCCCCGCTTGCGCGGGGCTGACGGCAAATGTCGCGGAAATGTCGCTGAGCACGCCGGCGACGATAAAGGCGTCGGTGCCGATGGCGAAGGTGCCGGTCGCCATCAGACACAGCGTGACCAGATGGCCGTTATAATCCGCTAACTTCATCCCGCCCTCCGCAGATCGTTTACCGCCCAGACCCGGCTCAACGCCGCCAGGAAGG
>NZ_JBSICC010000141.1:0-267 GCF_058245955.1 Providencia sp. UF-224
TAGGGATAGCTGCGTTTGCCGCCTAGCTGCAATACAAACTATTTAGGCTATTGAATTATTTAAGTCGTCATATTTTGCACCGCAGCGTTGTTGGCGACACTTAGCTACCCTAATCACATACTTTTGTATGCTCATAGGGATAGCTGCGTTTGCCGCCTAGCTGCAATACAAACTATTTAGGCTATTGAATTATTTAAGTCGTCATATTTTGCACCGCAGCGTTGTTGGCGACACTTAGCTACCCTAATCACATACTTTTTGTATGCT
>NZ_JBSICC010000142.1:0-263 GCF_058245955.1 Providencia sp. UF-224
CTCAACTTGTCATTTTTGATAAAGGATATCGCTATGCCAACTCCATGTTATATTTCCATTCAAGGAAAAACCCAAGGTAACATCACTGCAGGTGCATTTACCGCGGATTCTGTCGGTAACATCTATGTGCAAGGTCATGAAGACCAAATGCTGGTACAAGAGTTTTCTCATGAAGTGACTGTACCCACTGACCCACAATCCGGACAACCTTCAGGTCAACGTGCACATAAACCGTTTCGTTTCACGGTGGCGTTAAATAAAGC
>NZ_JBSICC010000143.1:0-262 GCF_058245955.1 Providencia sp. UF-224
ACGCGCGCCACGTCGAAGACGAAGATCTTGCCGTCGCCGATCTTGCCGGTCTGCGCCGTCTGCATGATGGTTTCTACGCAGGTGTCGACGATGTCGTCGGCAACCACGATCTCTATCTTCACCTTCGGCAGAAAGTCGACCATGTACTCGGCGCCGCGGTACAGCTCGGTGTGGCCCTTCTGGCGGCCGAAGCCTTTCACTTCGGTGACCGTCATGCCGGTGATGCCCACTTCGGCCAGCGCTTCGCGGACGTCATCCAGTT
>NZ_JBSICC010000144.1:0-261 GCF_058245955.1 Providencia sp. UF-224
GTGTGGCTAATGCCGCTTGAATTTTATCAGCCTGCTGTGATTTTTCCGTTAACTGCGCCGCTAATTGCTGGTTTTTCAGCTCTAGCTCTTTGGCCGCAGCTTGCTGTTTTGCTAGCGCATCACGGGTTAATTGACTGTCCGCTTCGGCTTTTTTCAGCCCGTCTTCTTTTTGTTTCAGTAACGCAATTTGTTTATTTAAATCCGCCGTGATGGCTTTAACTTGCTCATCGCTGGCTTGATTTAATAATGCTGTTTGTTTTT
>NZ_JBSICC010000145.1:0-257 GCF_058245955.1 Providencia sp. UF-224
GAGTGTTTTGAGCGCATTTAATTCTTTAACGCACGTATTTAAATGGGCAAATGATTGCTGATCAGCACCATTTTCACCATAGCTTGTTGATGCTATTGGTGTACGACTAATGGCACTATTTAAAACTTTTTGAGATTCAGGGTATGTGTTATCGGTCTGACCTGAATTAGTATCCGCCGTTGGTTGTGTTACCGGCTGAGCGGGACTTGTATTGACTGTCTGTTTACTTGGGGTATTCGGTGTTGCTGTATTGTATG
>NZ_JBSICC010000146.1:0-252 GCF_058245955.1 Providencia sp. UF-224
GCAGTGAACCAGGGGCGGTCCCGCAGGGAGCTGCACCCCTGCCCTTTGCGCCACGTTGAAAACGGTAAAAGGCGCAGTGGTTGACGTTAAGCCCGTTATCCACATTGTCCACATGAGGTGAACCAGTGAGGACAGCCTTCAAAAGCTGGCCTCACGAAAGTGTACGGGGAACCTGCACCGATTGTGTGTCAAAGTGGGTAACGGGTGCTCGAATTAAGATTGGCTCAATGCCTGGCTTAATTCGTAGGGGAT
>NZ_JBSICC010000147.1:0-247 GCF_058245955.1 Providencia sp. UF-224
ACGATGGAATGTGCTTAAAGGGATTCCATGACGAGAAGAGAACTCATGCAAGGTTAAGCCACTTGTTACATACTGATGTAATAACAGTATTTTCTCTGATTCATTGTAATGAGACATAAATTTATACTCCTTTTTTGATTGAGAAAGTGTCAACTTATTCAGTACACTACATATTCGCGCCTATAACCACCTTGTCTGCTGAGTGATCATGGGGACGAAGGAGCACGAAAAGCGAAGAGAAGCATAA
>NZ_JBSICC010000148.1:0-245 GCF_058245955.1 Providencia sp. UF-224
ACGCTGGCGACGGACGCAAGCAAAGCCGAGGGTAATGACACCACCGGCGGCAGCGGCAGTGGCGGTGAAAACCCGGGCGAAGTGATCGATCCGGCGGGCAAACCGCAAGTGGCGAACCTGAAGCTTAAAGGTGAGCTGGCTGTGGGTAAAGCGTTAAGCGGGCAGTACGCGTTTGATGCGAACGGCGGTGACAACACCGACAAATCCACCTATGCGTGGGGCAACAAAGGCAACACCGCGGCGGC
>NZ_JBSICC010000149.1:0-241 GCF_058245955.1 Providencia sp. UF-224
CCGTAGCTCAGCTGGATAGAGTACTCGGCTACGAACCGAGCGGTCGGAGGTTCGAATCCTCCCGGATGCACCATCTCTTAGCTAATAAGTTAGCATATCAATAATATCTTTAATGTAGTCATTCAATAGTTATTGAAATAACTCGATATTTATCGACCAAATTTTGCATCCGTAGCTCAGCTGGATAGAGTACTCGGCTACGAACCGAGCGGTCGGAGGTTCGAATCCTCCCGGATGCACC